>JAJZJY010000432.1 GCA_021809885.1 Actinomycetes bacterium | reverse complement strand
GCCCTCGGCAACACCGACGCCCCTCCGGGGCGCAACGGACCGGACGAAAAACCCGTCCGGACCCCTTGACAAAAGGCGCTCCTTCATAGATGACTTTGACGATACCTCCGATTGCTTTTGCTACCACCGGAAGTCGCTCGGGCTCACGGAGTCCCTGCGGTTGCGCGAGGTCAACGCCAACAAACTCGCTTCGCACCTCCTGCTCCCCGATCATCTCGTCCTGGAGGTGCCCACCGATGCCATTATCAACAACCTCCGCGAGCAGGCTGCGGAGTGGGGGGTGTCTCAGCAAACGTTGCGGATCCGCCTGGAGACCATGGGACTCCTCGCGCCTGAACCCTGATCCTCCGCCAAGGGGGTAGTTGCGCAACCACCCAACCGCTCTGCTAGGGTGGGGTTGCGCAACCACACCTAGCCGCTAGGACCAGTTCTAGCGGAGATCGGAGATCCCCAGTGACGGCTGCAGCAGTCGGCCCCCACCCTGACCTGATCAAGGCGATCGTGAGCTTCTCGTTCTCTGAGAAGCCGCCCTTCGACAAGCTCTTCACCGGCGAGACGACGGCCGGCACCGTGCTGACCGAGGCGATGGTCTACTTCGAGGCCCAGCCCGAGCCCGGCCACGACTACTACCTCACCCACGACCGCGAACGAGTACAGAACTCGGCGACCCTCGGCTCGCTGCGGCATCACGATCACGAACTGACGTTCCGGATGGTGAAGGAGATCCCGCAGGGATGACCCTCGACGTCGAGTCGACCATGGCATTGGCGGAGGACGAGCCGGCCGTTGCCACGTTTCTTGAGGAGCACGGGGGACGGGTCGACCACTCCGATGTGGCGGTCGAGGACGGCATCCGCTGGGTCAGCCTCCATCCCCGTGCCGAGCCCCAGGAGTGCTTCGTCGCGCGGCTCGCGTGGTCGATCTACCCGCACCGTCCGCCCTCCATCGCCTTCTGCGACGGGGTCGGTGGCCCCACCAACGTTATGGGGGCCTGGCCGAGGATCCCCGGCTACCGAGCGCCCAATGACATCTGCATGCCGTTCACCGCCGAGGGCTTCGCCTTGCACCCTGACTGGGCCAACGGACCCAACGGCTGGCGGCCATCCCCGAACCCGTATCTCCGGGTCGTGACGCAACTCCAAGACGACCTCGACTACCGCTGCACGGGACGCTGCAAGTGACCTCACCCCTCCTCCCCCCCGACGGAGTGGCTTCGATCGCTGCTCACATAGCCGCCCATGGCTCCGTTGGGATGGAAACTGGCGGCTTCCTCCTCGTCCGCCGCAGCGAGCCCGGAGCCGTCGCTACTGTCGCCCACGCTGGAAGCGTCGGCATCCTCCGTCATCCACGCCAGTTCGTGATCAGCGCCGGCGCGGTCGAGGCGCTCTCAGAGTGGGCCGACACCCATGGTGAGCGCATCTTCTCCCAATTCCACTCCCACGGCGGACGCGCCTTCCTGTCACCGATTGACCGCGCAGGAGGTATCCGTGTCGCCGGCTTCGTGACCACCGTCGTACCAGACTTCGCCCGCCCCCAGCCGGACCCGACCTTGTGGGGCTGGTGGACCTTCGCCAACGGTGACTGGCAGAGCCGTCCCCCGCTTCCGGTCGGTGCATCGGCGACTGCCTCGCGGATCATCGTCTTCGACGAGGCGGGCGTCCATGGGCAATGACGGCCCAATCTGCATCCGTCACTCCAGAGCGCTGCTGCTCGCCGCTGGCGCCAGCGGAACCGTCGAAGGAGAGCTGTACCAACGAATCACCCAGTCCTCCGTCGCCGTGAGCGTCGACCCTGACTGTCCTGGAGCCTCCGCAACGGCGCTCACGCTCGTCGACACCCTACGGCGCCTCCCAGCGACACTCTCGTTGGAACGCACCGGGTTGCCGGCGCACCTTGTGCACGAACTCGTCGCCGCAGCCGAAGCGGTCGACCGTGACCGTGAGCTACAGGTCAGGCCATCACCGGCCGGCGCCATCCGCATCCACGTCGGCCCTCACAATCCCGGCGCCGCGATCCGCGTTGTACCCGAGGGTCATGGGGCACACCTGCTGCTTGACTCGACGGCAACAGTAAGACCAACCCGGTCCCCGAGCGGCCTCGGATGCGTGCTCGCTGCTTCCTTCGCTGCCGGCCGAACCTTCGTCGAGCTCGCCGCCGTCACCCCCACTCGATTCCGCACCCGACCGCACACCGCCTTCTGCCCGGTCACGCTCAGCGGCGACCTGTCGGCCGCCCCTGACGTACCTCCCGACGCCGTCGCGGATCTCGGCATCCTCGGCGCCGGTGCCGTTGGAACAGCAGTTGGACGGATCCTCTCGCTGTGCGAGTTGCAAGGCCATCTTCTGATCGCCGACCGGCAGTCCTTCGCCACAGAGAACCTCGGCACCTACAGCCTGGGCACGGCGGCCGACGCGGATGCCGCCACAGCGAAGACCCGCATCCTTCGCCGTTCCCTGCCGTCGTGGGACGTCAGCTGCTTCGACAGCGACATCGCTGATCTGCCAGCACAGATCGACAGCGGCAACTACCGCTGGCCGCATACGGTCATCACCGCCCTCGACACGGTTCAGGCCCGACGCGACGCCCAGCGCCTCTGGCCGGACCACCTGATCGACGCCGGCACCTCCGACACCGTCGCCGGAATCCATGACCTCTCCCCGGACGGTCCATGCATGAACTGCATCTACCCGATCGACACCGCCGGCCCGTCGGCCGAGGCACGCCTCGCCGAGCGAACTGGACTCGACGCCGCCTACCTCGCCGAAGGTCAGGAACCGCTCGACGCCGCAGTACTCGAAGGTCTGACGCGTGAAGTGCGAGAAACACTACGTCCGCTGGTCGGCCAGCCCCGCTGCGGGATCGCCCATGCAATCGGCTTGAGCAGCCTCGACGCCGCCGGTTACCAACCCGCCATCCCCTTCGTTGCTCAACAGGCGGCATGCCTGGCCATCGGCCGGACCTTTGCTCGTGTCAGCGGACTGACCAGCCCAGCACTCGTCGTCCAGTACGACACTCTCCTCGGCCCTCACCTTCTCCACACCGACGGGCGTCGCCCGCAGGCCGACTGCTACTGCCAGGGCGCTGCGGGACGGGTGCGCAGCGTCCGGCAAGAGCGAGCAAGGCGGGCTGGGGTGCAGTCCCGCTAGGGCTCACGCACGACCTGGACAGGCCGGCGGCGAACGCCATAGCGGTAGCGGAGATGGCTACCCACGACCTCCCTGTCTGTCAGGCAGCCGTACAACCTCAGATTCCGGTGTTACTCCTCCCGTCCAGAAGCCGACCGCCTACGCCCGATCGCCCACCGGCGCCCAGGCCGGCGCGAGGAAGGCCGCCAGTTCCCGGACCGGACCCCTCCACGGTCCTGGCGCCCCCTCCCACCGGAACGTGGGCGTTAGGACGTTCTCGGCCAGGTCCACCGCGGGGACGACGACGGAGCCGGCCAGACCTGGGAGCGCCGAGCGCACGGCGTCGAGGTCGACCCGTGCGCCGTGGCGGGGGACCTTGTTGGCTACCAGCCAGCACGGCCGGCCTGAGGCGAGGTGCTGTCCGGCTTCGACGACCAGTCGGGCGGTGTCGGCAGCGGAGTCGGTGACGAGCACGATCTGGTCGGCTGCTTCGAGGGCGGCGCGGGTGGGTGGGTCGAGGAGGCCGGTGCCGCAGTCGGCGACGATCACGCCGCCGAAGCTGCGCAGCCAGCCGAGCAGCCCTTCGTAGAGGCCGTGGTCGGCGGCGGCGAGCATGGCTGCGGTCTCGCCGGGGCTGCCGAGCGCCCGTACACCGTGGGGGCCTTGGCCGAGCTGCTGGGCGAGGGTGGCCGGGCTCACCTCCCGCCCCTGGCTCCACGCCCACAGGTCGGGTGCGCTCATGCCCCGCCTCTCCGGGGTGCACAGCCGGGCGGCGAGGTTGCCGAAGTCGGCGTTGGCGTCGAGGGCGACCACCGGGTCCCTGCGTAGCTCGGCGAGGAGGCTGGCGAGCAGGCCGGTGATGGTGGTCTTGCCTACTCCGCCCTTGGGGGAGACGACGGCGATGACGACCGACTCGTTGATGGTGGCCGTGCGTACCTGCTCCTCGAGCAGCGCCAGGCGGTCGGTGGCCGCCATCGAGCGCCGCCATCGGGCCGCCGGTCCGGGCTTGTCCGGCAGGGCGAAGGACTCGGCCGGCGGCGCCGCCGTCCTGGACAGGCTCGCCCCAAGGGCCATGGTCCGCCGGCGAAGCCAGCCGACCTGCTGCGGCAAGCCGACCGGGAGGCAAGCGCCCGAAGCCGGAGCCACCTCCGAGGCCGCGGAAGCCCGGCCGGCGGCCTCTGCTGGGTCAACAACCGCACCGGCCGAATCGCGCGGCTCGTCGTCGGGCAGCGAAGAGCCAGCATCGCCTACCAGGCGCAGCGTGGTGCCGTAGGAGGCGCCAATTCCGGCCAGGTCGAGCGACGGGTCGAGTCGCCGGCCGTCGCCGTCGTCGACGACGGTCAGCTGGCCGGGCGGCAGGGAGGAGCAGCGCGCCGCCCAGCCGGAGAGCAGGTGGCCGAGCGGCTGGTGGCGGTCGGCCTCGAAGGTCTCCTCGTTGCGGTCCCCGCTCACCGTGACGATCACCGTGTCGTTCATCGATTGCCTCCCGATCCGTATCCTGCGGGTGACCAGCCGACCACCCGACCATCGCGGACCCACAGGTCGTAGGTCCCTACCGCCGACACTGCAGCCAACCCGCGCGCGCGCCGCTCGGCTGCGGTCAGCGTGGTCTGCGCCTGCGACAGCGCCGCCTGGGCCTGCTGTGCCCGCTGCCGGGCGGCGGACAGGGTGCTCCGG
>JAJZJY010000431.1 GCA_021809885.1 Actinomycetes bacterium | reverse complement strand
GGCTGATGGTCATTCTGACGGTGTTGGTGAAGGGGTTGGCCGCCTCGTCCCACACGCCTTCGAGGAGCTGCTCGGTGAGGGTCACCGGCGTGTTCTCCTTCGTGCGTTCTGGCAAGGAACACGTCGAGTGTCACGCCGGTGGCCCACCCAAGCGGTGGACCCTTCCGTCAGTCAGCTACACCACGAGAGGGGGCAGGATCCGGCAGGAGGACGACATTTGAGCACTGCGAGCGAGTCGCTCGGATCGCCGTGAAGGAGCTCGCGATTCAATGATCCGGCGACCGCGCCGCAAATCAACTGCGGAGTCGCCGACTCAGAGCAGGTGTGGCAGCGGGCACACACAAGCGCTGCGTGGGTTGGAGTCGTGACCGCGGGAGTGGCGCAGTCGAGAGGGGAGTTCCTCTTCGGCCTAGCCGACTCGATCTGCTCTTGCATCCAATGTGATGCCGGGCGCCGGGCAGAGGGAAGGACACGGAACGCGCGGAGGGTAGGACGCGGACCGCGTCGATGCGTCTCCTCTGCCAGACCGGAGGCTCTGGTGGATTGAGGATCGGGTCAGGTGAGGTACCGCAAGATTGCGGGAGCGACGAGACGGACGATCTCGTCGGGGCTCGCCTGGTCGAGTGGCGGGAGGCGTAGGACGTGGCGGAGCATGGCGATGCCGACGAGTTGCGCGGCGATGAGCGACGCTCGGAGTCGGACGTCGCCGTTGCCGGGGTGGCGTTGCTCGATCACGTCGAGAAGCGCGTCGGAGAGGAATCCGCGCAGCATGCTGGCGGCTTTGTCGCTGGAGACGGCGGAGCGGACGAGGGCGAGGATGGTGTTGCGGCTGTGCTCGCTGTCGACGATCTGCAGGTAGCGCCGCACGAGCAGGTCCGCAGCCTGCTTGGCCGGTAATGAGACGACGTCGGCGAAGACAGCGGGGAGGGGTTCGGGGAGGCCGATGGCGGCGACGAACAGCCCTTCTTTGGTGCCGAAGTAGTGGATGAGCAGGGCGGGGTCGACGCTGGCGTCGGAGGAGATGGCTCGCAGCGACGTGGCGTCGTAGCCGTGGGTGGCGAAGCAACGTCGGGCCGCGCCGAGGATGACCTCGCGGGTCTCGGGCGTTCCTGGTCTGCGGCCGGTTCTGCTCATCGGGCGCGAGGGTGGGCCACCGCGTCGCGGATCGGAGCAGTGCCGGAGGTGACGATGGCGACGAACGCCTCCTCGAGGCTCGCAGGGACGACAGTGATCTGCGCCGAGACGTCTTCGGCCGTCAGGAGTGCTGCCACCGGCCGTGGCTCGGTGCTGATCCGGAGGGAGGCGCCGTGGAGTTGCACGGCGAAGCCGCGGCGCTCGAGGAGCGGGAAGGCTCGTTGCCATTGCTCGGTGCGCACCTCGGTGACCGTTCGCCCCGAGATGATGTCCTCTGCCGTCCCCTTCGCAGCAACGGCCCCGTCGACCATGATGACCAGGCGGTCGCATTGTTCGGCTTCTTCCATGTTGTGAGTAGTGACGAGCACCCCTGCTCCTCGTTCGGCATCCGCGCGGATCTGCTCCCACAGGCGGGCGCTGGCCAGCGGCCCGACGCCCGACGTCGGCTCGTCGAGCACCAACAGCTCGGGTTGGTGCGCGAGAGCGACGGCGAAGGCGACCTGTCGCTGGACCCCGAGCGGCAGCGTCCCGACCAACGTCTCTTGCCACGACGAGACGTGGTCGGGGAGCGCGAGGTCCGCCTGGTGGAATGCGGCAGCGGCGAAGCGCCAGTTCTCCTCGACGGTGAGGTCGTCGTAGAGGCCGAGCGATTGGGGGACGTAGCCGACCCGGGCCCGCGTCGAGCGCGACGGCGGGGCGTCGAAGAGCAAGATGCGGCCGGCGGATGGTCGTACCAGGCCGAGGAGGAGACGGATGAGGGTGGTCTTGCCGGCGCCGTTGGCGCCGAGCAATCCCACCACCTCACCCGCCTCGACGGCGAGGTCTACCGCGTTGACGGCGGTGAAAGCCCCGAAACGCCTGGTGGCTGACCGGGCCTCGGCGAGCGAGGTCACCGGGAAACCTCTGCGGCAGCGAGCTCGGCTACCACGACCGCGTCCTCGAAGTCTGCGGAGACGCCCTCGACCCCATCGGGCAGGGTCTCGTTGGGAACCCATACCCTCCACATGGCACCGCGGCGCCACGAACGGTCCGTCGGCCTTGATGGCCCGGTGGTCGCCCCGAGCGTGCCGGGGATCGAGGTGAGGATGGCATCGGGTGACCCGGCCGCCAGGGCGCGACCCGACGAGAGCAGCGCGATGGTCGTGGCGCGGGCGGCTTCGTTGACGTAGGTGGTGGCGACCGCGACTGCCACCCCACCCGCGGCGGCCTGGGAGATGAGTCGCCACAGGTCGACTCTGCTGAGCGGGTCGACGCCGGTGGTCGGCTCGTCGAGGACCAGCAGCTTGGGGTTGTGCACGAGCGCCATGGCCACCGCCAGCTTGCGCTGCATGCCGCCCGAGAGCTGGCCCCCAAGGCGACGTCGCGCCCCTTGCAGTCCGGTCTGCTCCAACAGCATGTTCATGCGCGCATCCCGTTCGCCGGGCGCCATCCGAAAGGCCTGGGCCGTGAATAGCAGGTTCTCTTCGACGGTGAGGTCGCCGTAGTGTCCGGCGGTGGCCGGGACGTAGCCGATCTCTGTCTTGGCCGGTCGGCGGACCAGGCCGTCCGCCGGGTTGATCAAGCCGACCAGTGCGGCCAGCGCGGTCGACTTGCCGGCGCCGTCACCGCCGACCACGGCGCTCACCCGGCCCGGCTCCACCGCCAAGCTGACCGCGTCGAGCGCTGTCTGCCGGCCGTAACGGACCGTGACCGCGTCCAGCCCGAAGGTCATGCCGCCACCCGCTGGTCGCTGTGCCCCTTGGCCGGGCTGGGTGCGAGGTCACGGCGGAACCGGACGATGGCCAGGCCGAGGACGACGACGGCCAGGACAGCCAGCAGAACGATCGGCTCGAGGAGAGAGCCGATCGGCGCTCCTTTGAGCATGACGCCTCGGCTGATATCGATGAAGTAGGTGAGCGGGAGGATGTAGGAGATCCAGCGCACGCCGACCGCCATCGAGCTGACCGGGAAGATCAGCCCGGAGAGCAGCACCTGGGGCAGGATCAGCAAGAAGGCCAGCTGGATGGCCTGCCCCTGGTTCTGCGACAGGGTGGACACCAAGACGCCCATGCCGAGCGTCACCAGCAGGAACAGGGCGGCGCCGAGGAGGAACGTGCCGACGTTGCCGACAAAGGGCACACCGAAGAGGCCCATCCCGACCAACACCACCAGCGTCAGGTCGCAGGCGGCGACCGCCAGGTAGAGGGCGATCTTGCCGGCGATCACCTGAAACGCCCGCAACGGCATCACCGCCAACTGTTCGAGGGTGCCGGCCTGGCGTTCGCGAACGACGCCGAGGCTGGTGATCATCGTGCCGATGAAGACCAAGATCAACCCGGCCAGTCCGGGCACCATCACCCACGACGTCTTGAGGCTGGGGTTGAACAAGATGCGCACCTGCATGGCGTGCCCGCCTGCCCCAGCGGACGGCGCCAGCTTGGCCAGGGCAGCCTCCGCGGTCTGCACCGAGAACAGCTGGGAGCCGTCCATCAGCACCAGCGCTCCGCCCGGTCCCGTGACGACCCCCACCACCGCCGTCCCATGGCGCAACTCAGATGTGGCGAACGACTCGCTACGGGAGGGATCGACCGATACCACGTGGAGCGGCGCGTGAAGGCTCGAAGCCATGGTGCCCGCGTCGGGTCCGACCACCACCGTCGAGATGTCGTGGACCTCGAAGTTGGCGGCGTAGCCGAACACCACCAGGAGCAGCACCGGCAAGACCAGCATCATCACCAGGGTGCGGCGGTCCCGCCGGAGCTGGCGGAACTCCTTCGCCACCATCGCCCACATGGGCCCACCTCCAGAATTCAACGATCGTTGAACTCTATGATCGTTGACTTCCAGGTGTCAATCCGGCGTCGGCGGGCGTCACCCGACGAGACGAACCTCGGTCGCCATGTCGGCGCGACGGCCGCAGACGTTGACCACACGCTCAAGGTCGATATCGCGAAGAGAGTGATCAACGGGATCGACGAATCAATCGAGGTACGGGCCGTGGCCGAACGGTTTCCGTCCCGCGGGACCATCGCCGCACTGAAGGAGGCAGACGTTGTCGTTGCCTGCCTCGATCGGTTCGACGCTCGCGAGGATGTCAACGCATTCTGCCGCCGCTATCTCATCCCCCTGGTCGATGTCGGGATGACGATCCGCTCCACGGGAGAGAATCTGGCTCGCGCGCGGACGGTCAGGTCGTCGTCTCGGTGCCCGGCCACGCCTGTCTACGTTGCTTCTTTCTGACCGACAGCCTCCTCGCCCGCGAAAAACGAGAGAGACCCTCGGGGTACGACGAGAACCCCGACGCTGCGGGGGACCCACGAGTCGTCTCTATGAACGGCGTGCTCGCATCCGAGGCGTGTAACTGCGTCCTCGACCTCGTCACCAGCTACAGCAACGGCCGACGTGGCGCACGGCAGCGGCAGTACGAGGGACGCACCGGGGAGCTCGTTTCGGAGACCTGAACGGGGTTTTCGGCACCGACACGGCGTCAGTAAGGCGATGACTGGCCTGTGCGCCGCCCCGAGTCCCGTCGCTGCCGTTGGGATGGTGGCTGCATGCCAGGACATCCGCAGTAGTACTAACCAATATGCTATGGTGTACTAAGCAATTTACGGGGGTGCGATGAAGTCGGAGGTGGATGCCAGCGAGGTTGGCGACGAGTTGCGCCGAGCGGTCACGCGTTTGTACAGCCGGTT
>JAJZJY010000430.1 GCA_021809885.1 Actinomycetes bacterium | reverse complement strand
AACTTGGAGATGCTTTGCCCGAAGTGCAACCTCTCCAAGGGCGCCAAGTTGCCGCCGCTGTTGTACGCCTGGCGGCTCGAGCGCCGCCGCCGGCGGTACCGGCGTGCCGGCTGAGGTGCCCGACACCGTTCCCGGCGCTCGGCGCATGGGCTCTGGCGTGGCCGAGCCCGAGCACTATCGCCTGCCGGAGCGCCTCGACCCCTACTGGGCGGGGGCTTGGACAGCATCCCCGGGCGGCTCGGCGGTCGCCTGGGGAGGCCGGCACTGGGAGCGGCGTCTGGCCGCAGCGGCCGACCCCGAGGCCAGAGCGGCCCTGGTTGCCGCCGAACGCCAGGCTGTCGCCGCCGCACTGTCGGCGAGACGGCGGCGTGGCGCGCTCTTCCTGCTCGCGGCGCTCCAATCCTGGGGGGCGTTGAGGTTCGCCCAGGCGGCGGTACTGACCGGCGAGCCGGCGGTACGCGGCCGGCGGGGTCCGGTGCCGGCGCTCGAGGAGGCCGGGCTGGTCCAGATCGGCCGGGTGGTCACCGTCGGGCGGGGCGTACCAGGACTGCGCCTGCTCCGCCTCGACGGATGCGGGCCCTTCGAGCGTCTCGACGAGATGATCTCCTTCAGGGAGTGGATGGCGGCCACCGGGGGGCTTCCCTGGGGGAGAGCACTGCCCGCCGATCGCCACAGCGTGCTGTCTGCCGAGCTGTCCCTGCGCGCAGCGGAGAGCTCCCCCCTCGCCGCGATCCTGGGCGAACGCCAGTGCAATCTCGCCGAGTTCTTCGGCGCGCCGGCCGGCAAGACCCGCTCCGACGCTCTGTGGGTGCGCTCCGACGGGCTGTGCATCCACGTCGAGCTGGTCGCCTCCGCCGACCGCCGCGCCCAGGCCAAGTTGGTACATCGCATCGAGATGGTCCGAGCCGACCCGACCCGCTCGAACGTGGTGCTGTTCGTCGGGGCGGCCTCCCCGTCCGAGCGCCGGCGGGAGCGGATCCACAAGGACCTGCGCGATGCGATGGTCCGCGCGACAGCGCACTCGCCCGACGCAGCCGACACAGACGTTGCCCAGCGGGTCGCCTGGATCCGCTGGGAGGACTGGTTCCCCTCCCCCGGGGTCATGACCGCCTGGCCGAGGACCCTGCGGGTTCACTCGCCGTCGGGACCTCCGGGGGCCCGCTGGGAGACCCTCGATCTGGCCGACCCGTTCGCGGTCCCCGCCGGCCACCCCCTCCCCGGCCGGCTCGGCGGCTACCAGCGCCTGGCGGCCCTCCCACCCTGGCAGCGAAGGGCGTCCGAGGACGACTTCGTGGAGGAGCTGATCGCCGCCGCCGGCATGGAAAGCCCCTACCTGCGGCTCGAAGGCCGGCCGTTCGGGCGCACCGACGGCAAGAGGGCTGTAGTGGATCTGCCGGCTGGGCCGGCGGCGGTCCGATGACCGCCGCGGGGGGATCCGGGAGCAACGCGAGCGCTCCCAGGAGCGCTGTGCCTTCGAGCGCTCCCAGGAGCGCTGTGCTCCTCGGCGGCCCGTCGATGCTGGTGGAGCTGCGCTTCGCCCTCTCCGAGCGCCACGCCATCACCGGGATGTCGCTGGTCGACTGGGTGCGGCGCCTGCCGGGGCGGGAGTGGGTGCAGGCCCGCAAAGCCTGGTGGGTGCCGGCCGCTGACCTGGCGCCGGGGACGCTCGCCGCGGCCGGCTTCGAGGTGGTCGACCGCGCCGGGATGCCGGCACGCCGGACCAAGGCTCCCTCCACTCCGCCGTCCCGCAGCGCTACGGAGGTGCCGGAGTGGTTCGACCTCGACCTCGCCGCCTACCAGGCTGACGGGGCGAAGATGGTCGCGGCCGGCCGGCGGCTGCTCGCCGATCCTCCCGGGCTCGGCAAGACCCGCCAGCTGCTCGCCGCCGCGGCGATCCTCGGCGCCAGCCGCACCCTGGTGGTCTGCCCGCCGGTCGTGCTCGCACACTGGGCGCACGAGGCCGCCGCCTCCGGCCTCGCCGTCCACCCCGACCCCGACGGGACGGTGGTGGTGGTCCGCCCCGGGCGCAAACAGCCACAGCTCCCCGCCTCGGGCGTGATCGTCGTCGCCGACACCCTGGTCGCCGCCCGCCAGAGCCTCGCCGACGAGCTGTGCGACTGGGCGCCCGACGTGGCGGTCTTCGACGAGGCGCACCGGGCCAAGACGTGGCGGTCGGCCCGGTCGCGTACTGCCAGGATGCTCGCCGCCGCCTCCGGCGAGGTGATCGCCTCGACCGGCACCCCGATGTTCGCCGCGCCCGGAGAGCTGGCCCCGGTACTCGAGTTGACCGGCGACCTGCGCTCGGTCTTCGGCGGATCGGGCCGCTACATGGGCCGCTACACCCGTCGGGTGAGCAGAAGACCAAGCCGACGCAGCACCAACCGCTACAAGGCGGTCGTGGCGGTCCCCGGACGCCTCGCCGAGCTGGGACAGATCTGCGAGGAGCGGGTCTGGGTGCGCCGGTCGAAGACAGACGTGCTCGCCGACCTGCCGGCCAAGTCCCGCCGGGCGATGTATGTCGAGGTCGACCCGGCCGTGTACGCCCGGGCGCACGCCGAGGTGATCGCCGAGATGGACGCAGGGCTCGACGAGTGGCGGCGAGGCGCCGGCGACGCCTGGCCGCCCGGAGAGGAGGAACTGTGGCAGTGGTGCTCAGGCCGCCTCGAGCTGATCTCCCGGTTGCGCGCCGCGGCCGGCATGGCCAAGGTGCCCGCGGCGGCGGAGATCGTCGCCGAAGCGGTCGGCGCTTCCGGGGCGGCCCTCGACGGCGGCTACGCCAATCCGCTGGTGGTCTGGACCCACCACCGGGCGGTCACCGAGGCGATGCTCGCCGCGGCCCGATCCGCCATGCCCGACCGAGGCAGCCGGCCCCAAGTGGCAGCGATCATGGGCGGCACCCCCGACGCGAACCGGGAACGGTACGTCGCCGACTTCGCCGCCGGCCGGCTCGCCGCCCTGATCTGCTCGATCACCGCCGCCGGCGTCGGGATCACCCTCACCCGCGCGTCCGAGGCGATCTTCGTGGAGACCGACTGGACCCCAGCGGTGGTCGTCCAAGCCGAGGACCGCATCTGGCGGATCGGCCAGGACCGCCCGGTCACCGTCACCACCCTGCTCGCCGAGGGCACCCTCGACGAGGCGGTCCAAGCCACCCTGGTTCGCAAGGCCGGCGACCTCGACAAGGTCATGGCCGGCGGTGACCACCACGTCGCGGTCGCCAACCCCTCCGGGCGCTCGACCGCCACCCGCCTGCTCGTCGGCCTCGTCTCCGCCCGCCTCGGCCAGAGACCGAGGCGCCGGCGGGAGACGGCGGCCTAGGCCACTGGCCCCTACGGGACCTCCAAAGATGTGTACGAGAAATCTCGTGAGGGACATTGCGGCTGCCACCGGTTACTATACCTAGACAGCGTTGGGGCTCGGGGCTGGTTGGTCGGTTACTGTATAACCAACTAGGTTTCCCTGATGTCGCTCAGGGCGCGCTTGGTCTCGAGCAGGAGGATGACGTGGTCGGCCAGTTGTCGCAAGGAGCGGATCTGGTCAGCGTCGAGAGACCCAGGCTCTGAGTCGAGCACGCATAGACTGCCGATCGCGGATCCATCGGGGCTGACGAGCGGCGCACCGGCGTAGAACCGGATGTGGGGCTTGCCTGTGACGAAAGGATTGTTGGCGAAGCGGTTGTCCAGGGCGGCATCCTCGACCACCAGCACGCGATCGGGGTCCATGATGGTGTGGGCGCAGAAGGCATGCTCTCTTGCCGTTTCGCGGACGCCGAGGCCGACGTGGGCTTTGAACCACTGCCGGTTGGCGTCAACCAGGCTGACCCCTGACATGGGTTTGTCGCAGATCCGAGCAGCGGCGGCGGCGATGTCGTCGAAGATCGCTTCGTAGGCTGTGTCCAGAACGCGGTAGCTGCGTAGCGCGGCCAGCCGCCGGGGCTCGTCGCTCGGGACTGGAGCCGAACCGCAACTGGCCGGAGAGCTCCGGCGTTGGTGTACCCATCGGGTGAGCACATCGGGGGCGAGGGACCGGCTCCAAAGGTAGCCTTGGCCTTGGTCGCAGCCCATGAGCATCAGCATGTCGGCCGTTCGCCGGGACTCGACGCCTTCGGCCAGGACCACCTTGCCCAGACCTCGGGCCAGTTCGATCGTCCCTCGTACGATGTGGCTGTCAGTGGCGTCGCTGGACAGGTCGTGCACGAAGGACTTGTCTATTTTCACCATCGACACCGGAAGGTCACGAAGATGGGACAGGGACGAGTAGCCCGTGCCGAAGTCGTCCAGGGCTATGAGGAAGCCCCTGTCGGCCAAGCGGCCGAGCACTTCGGCAGCGCCGCTCGGGTCGGACAGCAGGGCGGTCTCTGTGATCTCGAGCTCCAAGGCGCTCGAGGCGATCCCGTGCCGTTCGCAGACCTCCGACACGGCCTGAACCAGGTCTGGTTGGCCTAGGCAGGTCGTCGACAGGTTCACAGCGACGGGCAGATTGAGGTCCTCTTCCCGCCAGGCCGCGTGCTGGCGTGCTGCTTCGTCGAGCACGAAGGCGGTGAGGGCGGTCATCAGCCCGCTCCTCTCCGCCAGGGATATGAACTCGTCCGGCAGGACGAGGCCGCGCGCGGGGCGCATCCAGCGCACGAGCGCCTCGACACCGACCACCGTGGCGGTAGCCAGGTCGATCTTCGGCTGGTACTCCAAGACGAGCTGACCTGAGCGGATACCCTCGTCCAGCTCGCCTGGATCAGCGCACCCCTGCCCGCTTCGTGGCGAAGCCCCAACCTCCTCCAAGGGAGGTGGACCCGGGGACTCCATTCTCACACCA
>JAJZJY010000429.1 GCA_021809885.1 Actinomycetes bacterium | reverse complement strand
ATAGATGGGTCCGCAATCCTGGACAGGTAGGTCCCATCTTCGAGCACTTCAAGAACTGGAAGGCTTATGTCGCACTTGGCCCGCCACAGCACATGGATCTTGCGATCTAGGACGTCTTTCAACAAGCCATGGGACAAGAAGTTGCGATCAGCCAGTAGCAGGTCACCAGGCGAGAGCTTTCCGAGCAGCTTGCGGGTCAGTGGCTGTTCCCCTGTCGCAAGACCCGAGGTAGTCGCGCCAAGCACCCCCCTTGTCCCGCATTCTGCGAGAGCGACAACGCGGATTTGGGGGAACGGGCCGCGGCGCTCGCCGTTTCTCGGATAACCGAACTCAGCACCGTTCTCGTCGGTGTCAGGAAGGTCCAGGCACATCCCGTCGACTGCAACAAGACGCATACCGGAGATGAACGCTGACTTGGACTCCTCTCCCGCGAGTGGTCCGGCTACCTCCTCCAACAGTGCCTGCATCACCTCCCAGCCGAGCCGCTTTCGCGCGTAGGTGATCGCCGCGGCGCTCGCCTACTTGCCGAGTGAAAGCCGCTGTCGGAACCTCCTCGCTTAGTCCAAGCCCGCGACGAGCTTGCTTGACACCTCGATGTGGCCAGATTGGAAGAACAGCACCATCGCCAGCAGGAAGTAGACCGCCACCCGTGTTGGCAACACACGCTTTCGCTGTTCTTGGACACCTGCCTCGCTTATCACCCGGTCCACCAGCTCCAAGGGGAACACCTTTGCTAGCACCCCGATGCCGATCCGGTCCGAAAGTCGATCGCCAGCGATTACCTGCTGCCCTGGTCTTGCCATGGCTCAACTTAGAGCCATTGGGTCCGGGCCAGGCGGCGGGGACGCGGTGCGCTGGGCAAGACGATGGTCGAGATCGCTGTAGAACAGGACGGGCGCGGACTGGGGCGGTGCCGCATCCAGGTCATCGAGGACGCCACGACGGCGACCATCAGAGCGTTCCTTATCGCGCACGTTGAGCCGGGCACGGTCGTGATCAGCGACGGGCTCAGCAGCTACGTTCGGGCGTGCCGCGATAACTACGCGATGACTATCAGCACCGGCCCGAACCGATCGGCCCCTCGGGCCTGCAGGCCCACGAGCTACTCCCGGGCATGCACAGGGTCGCGTCGCTGGCCAAGCGCTGGCTGTGAGGTACGCACCAGGGAGGCGTCAAGCCAGCACACCTCCAGACCTATCTCGACGTTCACCTTCCGCTTCAACCGCCGCAGCTTGCGAACACGCCGATGCCGTTCTACCGCCTACTCGAGCAGGCGGTCCAGGCCGAGCCACGAACGTAACGCTCGCTCGCCAACGAGTCCGGGACCGGCCGCCACGACCTGACGACCCACCACCGAGCAAGCGGGTTCGCCCGCCAGCCTGGCCGGCGAACCGCTCAACCTACCCTGGCGCCGTCGTGCCTGAGTCCTCACGCGGGAGCCCGCAGTCCTACTGCACCGAGATGGACAGCCCTTTAACTCAAAGCCATTGAGCCAGGGCTGGCCGATCAGCTGCGGGTCGCGGAACGTGGTCCGGAAATCCGGGCAGTCGGCCTATGTCCTGATTTCACGACACAGCCTCCTTGTCCTGAAATCAGGACAGTGTTACCATGTCTGGATATGGACACATCCGAACCGTCCCCGACCTCCCGTGGGTCATACCGCGTCTACACCCCGGAGTCCCTAGGCGCAGCCATCCGCCACTACCGGACGGAAGCGGGGCTCTCCCAGACTCAGCTCGCTGAGATGGCAGGGCTGAACCGGACCTACCTCTCGAACCTCGAAAGCGGCAAGGAGACGGAGCAAGTCCGCCGGATCCTCCGGGTGCTCCGGCAACTTGGCGTGCGCATCACCCTGGACAAGGCGGACTGGTAGTGGCGGACGAGCTTGCCGTCTGGCTCTATGGATCGCTGGTTGCGACGATCGACAGCGAACGGCGCCGACCGCGCCTGACCTACACGGACGAGGCCCGCAGGCTGTACGCGCCAGGTACCCCGCTGCTGTCGCTGTCGCTGCCGGTCCGGACGGAGCGCTTTCCTCAAGGCATTGTTCGGCCATTCCTCGACGGCCTCCTCCCCGAAGGAGAGTCGCGACGGATCATCGCCCGAGATGTGGAAGTTGAAGGCGACGACACCTTCGGGTTGATCAAGGCGCTCGGCCGCGACTGTGCCGGCGCGATCGTCATCCAGCCGATGGAGGAGTCTGCTCCCCCACCGTCAACGACACTGACCGCCGAGCCCCTCTCCGACGAGGAACTGGCCGACCTGGTACGCAACCTCAGGAGCGCCCCTCTCGGTGCGGGCGGCCGCGTTCGGATTTCGCTCGCCGGCGTGCAGCAGAAGCTGCTCCTGACGCGGCTGGCGGACGGGGCGTGGGGCCGGCCCGTGGACGGCACGCCCTCCACGCACATCCTCAAGCCCGAGATCGCCGCCTATCCGAACACGGTCGAGAACGAGGCCTTCTGCATGCGCATTGCGAAGCACCTTGGCCTCCAAGTCGCGACAGTCGAGACGACGGAGGTGGCGAGACGCAAGCTCATCGTCGTCGAGCGCTACGACCGCTTGGTTCAACCGAACGGCACAGTGGAGCGGATCCACCAGGAAGACTTCTGCCAGACGACCGGGGCGAGGCCGGACGACAAGTACCAGGAGGACGGTGGGCCGTCGTTGGCACGGATCGCCGACATCGTCGCCGCCGTGACGGTCCAGGGCTCATTGGAACGCCTCCTGCAAGCGGTCACCCTCAACATTTTGCTCGGAAACGGCGACGCGCATGCCAAGAACTTCTCGCTCCTCCACGAACGCTCCGGAGTGCTGCACCTCGCCCCTCTCTACGACGCGATGTGCACGTTGACCTATGGCGACGACCTGCTGGCGATGTACGTGGACGATGTCCACCAGACCAATCGGGTGACCTCACAGCGGTTGGTCAATGAAGGAGCGAGCTGGGGTCTGCCGCGCCAGCGGTGCGAGGAGATCGTCACTGACATCCTCGACCGGGCACCAGATGCCATCGGGGCAGCCCGGGACGAGACCGGCGGAGTACCGGACTGGATCGTCAGCGCCGTCGAGGGCCAACTCGTGCAACTCCGTTCTTCCCAGTCGTCTGAATGACCGACAGCACCGTCAGTCGGGTGTGCGATCAGTCGCGATGTGGTCGCGGATGGCGTGCTTGCATAGGCATTCTTGCCATAGTTGGAATGGCAGACAAGGACCCCTTTCTCGGTGTCTGCCGTTGTTGTACAAGGAAATCTTCGGCTCAGCCCTTGCAATTGAGATCTGGGAGGCCGTTCGTGGAGCGCATCAATAGGTACCATAATTCTGGATCCGCCATTCGAAGGTTCGAATCTTTCCTCCCCAGCCAAGCGGCGAAAGCCATCATCGCATAAGGGATTTCGACTTCCGGCAGGTTCCCAAACCGGACATGAGGTTCCCCCTCATTCGGCTTTCCCCCAGGCAACCAATCGTCCGCATTCCGCCATGCCGCTAACGTTGGCGGACGACCCAAGCTGCGCTTCCGATTCCTTGATCTCACCGTCAATGACGGGTGGGCAGATAGCCCGAAGGTTAATCCCACAGTCGTCGTCGGTCCCCCAGCCCACCTGGCTAGAGGCCCTTCGCTCCTGCGGGTTATCCTGTCCCGGCCATCTCCGCTACTACTGCCTCCTCCGACTTCCGCTCAGCGCTTCACCCTTTCGCAGGATCACTGCTTATGGGCCTCGCTTGTGCCCGTTCCCGGGGAGCACCTCGGACCAGACGGTCATCAAGACCGTCAAGGACGATCTCGGCTCGTGGAACCTCAACCGGGTGATCTGGGTGCTCGACCGGGGCTTTACTTCCGAGGAGAACCGTCGCCACCTCCAGCGCGCAGGCGGGCACTACATCGTCGGCGAGAAGCTCCGCTCCGACCAGGCCGAGACCACGGCCGCCTTGTCACGCCGGAGCCGCTACCGCGCCGTCGCTGGCAACCTGCGCGGGTAAAGGAGGTGCGCATCGACGACCAGACGATGCGCGACCGCTTCGTCATCTGCCACAACCCCGAGCGCGCAGTACGTGACGCAGCGGTGCGTGCTGAGATCGTCGCACGTCTCGAGGAGCGGATCGCCGGGTCCGACTCGCTGTCTGTATCGAAGCGCTCCGTGCTCGTCAGAGAGCTTCGCACCAAGCCCGCGTTCAACCGCTTCTTGCGCCGCACGAAGTCCGGGCTGTTGCGCGTGGACCGCGCCGCGCTGAAGAAGGCGGTCGGTCTCGACGACAAGTTCTTCTGCGCACCTCCGACGAGACGCTGTCGGCCGAAGACATCGTGCTCGACTACAAGGCGCTGTACGAGGTCGAGCGGGGACGGCGTGACTTGAAGTCCATGATCGAGCTACGCCGCCCCGTGTACCGCCGTCTCGAAGACCGCACCGCAGCGCACGTGAAGCTGTGCTGGTGGCTGGCGTTACCCGCATGCGGGTGACCGAGATCGAGTGCGGCGACACCTGGCGCAACATCCGTAACGAGCTCGACCGAATGCACCTGGTCGCGATGGCACCGTCGAAGGCCGGGTCTCCCAGCGAAGCGAGCTCACCCGGGCCAGCGCTGCATCCTCCTGGCGCTGAAGATCGCCGAGCCGACCCGCTTCCACGACTTGATGCCCTCGGCGTAGCTCCAGATCACACGCTTGCATAGGCACACGGCCGATCCGGGCCGAGTGCCCATTGCTCCTGTTCAGCGGCCCTATTCAGGGCTCATGTGTACCTATCATCTGCAGAACCCCGGGTACTGGTTGGTAGCCCTTCAGCCGACATTGAGATCCCCTCGCTGACGTACACCCTGGCGCTGGT
>JAJZJY010000428.1 GCA_021809885.1 Actinomycetes bacterium | reverse complement strand
ACACGAGCGGGCGGGCCGAGGTCCTCGCCGCCGGCCGGACCGAGACCGTCGACGTCAGCCTCGTCGAGGGGGCCGCCGCCGGCGACCTCGTGCTCGTCCACGCCGGCGTGGCCGTCGCCACGGTGCCATGACTGCCGAACCGACCGGGTTCCTGTACCCGTTCATCGAGTCCGAGGAGCGCGACGCCGAGGCGCTGCTGGCCGACCTGGGCCGCTCGGCGCTCTCCAAGATCGCCGAGAGCCATGCCGTCCGGGCCGAGACCCTCGAGCGCTGCGCCACCGAGCTCCTCTCCGCCGGCCGGGCGATGGCCGACCGCTTCGGGAGGGGAGGCCGGCTCCTGGCCTTCGGCAACGGTGGCAGCTCGACAGACGCCGACAGTGCCGTCGCCCTCTTCCGCGACCCCCCGTCGGGCCGGCCCCTGCCGGCGCTGTCGCTCGTCGACGACCGGGCGGTGCTCACCGCCCTCGCCAACGACATCGGGTTCGACGTCGTGTTCTCCCGCCAGCTGATAGCCCACGGCCGGGACGTGGACATCGCCGTCGGTTTCTCGACCAGCGGCGGGTCCTCCAACGTCCTGCGGGCCTTCGAGGAGGCGGCGCGGCGGGGCATGCTCACCGTGGGCCTCGCCGGCTACGAGGGCGGTGCCATGCTCGGCGCCGTCGACCACTGCCTCGTCGTGCGCTCGCAGAGCATCCATCGCATCCAAGAGGCCCAGGACGCCCTGATGCTGCGCCTGTGGTCCGTCGTCCAGGAGGCACTGCCGTGACCACCACCACCGGCCAGGAGGTCTTCGAGCGGATCGAGGCGTTCCGCCGCCGCCGGCCCCGGCTACGCGACGAGCGCGTCACCTTGGCCCACGGCGCCGGCGGCAAGGCTTCCGCCGCCCTCCTCGACGCCGTCTTCTTCCCCGCCTTCTCCAACGACGCCCTCGACGCCCACGGCGACGCCGCCGTCATAGAGCTGCCGTCGGGGGAGCGGATAGCGATGAGCACCGACTCGTTCGTCGTCAAGCCACTGCGGTTCCCGGGCGGGTCGATCGGCCACCTCGCCGTGCACGGCACGGTCAACGACCTCGCCATGCTCGGTGCCCGCCCGCTGGCGCTCTCGGCGGCCTTCGTGCTCGAGGAGGGGTTCCCCATCGACTCCCTCCGCGAGGTTGTCGCCGACATGGCTGGCGCTGCCGCCGGCGCCGGCGTGGCCATCGCGACCGGCGACACGAAGGTCGTCGACCACGGCGCCGCCGACGGCCTGTACGTGACGACCGCCGGCATCGGCATGGTGCCGGCCGGCCGGCGCCTCGACCCCTCGCTCGTCCGGGAGGGTGACGTCGTGCTCTGCTCCGGCACCATCGGCGACCACGGCACCGCTGTCATGCTGGCGCGCGGTGACCTCGCCCTCGAGGCGGACGTGGCCTCCGACACCGCACCGCTGAGCGGGCTCGTCGAGTCGCTCCTCGCTGCTGCCCCCTCCACCCGGTGGTTGCGGGACCCGACCCGCGGCGGCGTCGGCACCGTGTGCAACGAGCTGGCCCGGGCATCGAAGCTCACCGTGGTGCTGGACGAAGCGGCCCTGCCCGTGCGGCCAGCGGTGGCCGCCGCCTGCGAGCTGCTCGGCATCGACCCCCTCTACGTCGCCAACGAGGGCAAGCTCGTCGCCGTCGTCTCCCCCGATGAGGCCGGCGCCGCCCTCACCGCGCTCCGGGCCCATCCCACCGGCAGCGGCGCGACGGCCATAGGCCGGATCGCCGCCGAGCCGCCCGGCATCGTCGTGCTCGCCACCCGCCTCGGCGGCACGCGCATCGTCGACATGCTCGTCGGTGACCCCTTGCCGCGCATCTGCTGACTCGGGGGCCCCTCGGCGTCGCGCCGAGTGCACCGCGCAGGCCCTCTGGCAACGACCTGCCGGCGGCGACGATGCTGGGAGGATGCAGCTGCCTGACGACCTGCCGGTCGTCGAGCGTGACGCGGTCCGACTAGCCGTGCTCGACGCCGACGACCGGCTCCTCCTCTTCCGGGCGCGGGAGATCACCTATCCGGAGATCGGGGAGTGGTGGGAGCTACCCGGCGGCGGCATAGAGCCGGGGGAGACGTACCGGGAGGCAGCCACCCGCGAGATGTGGGAGGAGACCGGCCTGCGCATCACGCCGGCGTCGATCGGCCCGCCGGCGTGGCGGCGGACGTCCACCTTCCGCTACCGCGGCACCCGGCGGGTCCAGCACGAAGTCGTCGCCGTGGTGCGCCTGGCGGGGTCCCAACCGGCCGTCGACGTGAGCAACCAGCTACGCCACGAGACCGAGGACTACCTGTCGTGGACGTGGCTGCCGGTCGATCAGGTAGCCACGACGGCGGAGCGCTTCTACCCCGGGCGGCTGCCCGAGCTGCTGTCCGAGCTGCTCGCCGGCGGGAGCATCGACGAGCCCTTCGAGCACTGGTCGTGAACCTGCACGGCAAACGGCGTGGCGGGGGCACAACTGGAACCCTGTGCCGGCACAGGCGGGCGGCGAGGCGCGAAGACGCCGATCGTCGCGTACACCCACGAGAAGGCATAGCCGAATGCAACGACGAGGGTGACCCGGCGAGCACGGCGGAGTCGACGCACAGTAGCTGTGGCCCGGGATGTGGATCGCGCCGCCGAGCACCTGGCGAAGGAGGACCAGGAGCATCGCCGACCGGAGGGCGCCGATCGCGAGCATCTGGGGCGTTCGGAGGATCCGCAGCAGGTTGAGCTGGGCCACGCCGAGGATGTCGCGCGCCGCGCGCCGGTCCCTGCCGGCGGCGCGATGGCGGTCTCGATCCTCGCCGTGGTCATGGCACCGTGCTTCGGACGTCGGTGCGCCCCGTCCTCGAGCAGGTCCGCGGTCCTGCCGGCCACCGCCACGGTGTGGTCGTGAGCGCTGCCCCTGAATCCGAATCAGGATGACCGCTTCAGGGGTCGGTGCGGGAGTGGCGGTGGAGTACGGTATCTCGACGACCGGCACGGCCAAGCGGTTGGGTGGGTGGCTATGGGTCGGAGAAGATGGTGTGGCCGCCGACCCTGCGCCAGCGGATCGCCGGCTCCCCGTCGATCTGGACCCACTCGAACGTCGCCCGGCCGTCGGGGCCGGCGAAGCTCCAGGTCATCTCCCACACCCCATGGGCACCCTGCACCGGCTTGACCCGCAGGCTGGCCAGCCACGCGACGCCGGGATCGGTGACGTGGCGCTCGGCAGCTCCGATGAGCTCGTCGCGGACCACCTGCCAGAAGCAGCGGAACTCCTCATCTGAGAGCCGGCGGCGGTCACCGGCGAACCGCTCCGTCTGCTGGAACTTCAAGCCAGCCCGCGCTCGGCGGCCTCACGGGCAAGGTCGGCCAGGAGCTCGTCGCCGCTGTCGAACGTCTCGACCCGCCCGGCCGTGATGTCGTCCTGCGCTTCCTGCTCCATCGCCTGCCACCGCTCGGCCCAGAACCATGCCTGGTCGGCGCGGTGCGGCAGCAGCGGGTGCAGCTCGATCACGCCGTCGTCGCGCTCGACGACCTCGACCTGCGCACCCGGCTCGTCGAGGCGGTGGCGGTGGCGGACCTCGGCCGGCAGCGTGATCGACCCACGGCTCGGCGAGAGCGTCACGAAGTGCGAACGAGGTGGCTCTGCCATGAGCCTCATCGTAGCGTCGGAATGTCGATCCGTCGGTCTGACAGATCGACAGGAGGCAGCCGGCCTGCCCAAGCAACCATCCGTCGCGGACCTCCGTCCGGAGGTCATCGCAGACGACGCGACAACCGCCACCGCAGGGTCGACCGCCTCGAAGCGAAGGATCGAAGTGCCCCAGGGCGCATGGCTGACCCCTCGGGTTCGGCGAACCGGCGGCCGAGAGCCTCAGCGAGCGATCGGCTGCTGGAGCTCCATGACGTTCTTGGACGGGTCGTGGTCGTCCCACTCGTGGTAGAGCTCGCGGCAGTCACCGACCAGCCGATAGCCGCCGTCGTCGATCCAGCGGACGAGGGCTTCCCACGCGCCCATGATGCCCTCAACGCCTCCGCGGTAGACGGCCGCGGCGACCTCGATCACTGGGAGGTCGACGACGTGCACGGTGTCACTGTCGCTGTCGGGCACGTCCTGGTCGCCGATCTCGAAGCCGGCGTGAAGGACGATCTCGCCTTCGGCCACCGTGCCGCCGTCGTCTTCGTAGACGCCGATGGAGATGCCCGGCTTGGCTCCGGCCGCCTCGAGGTGGGCGGCGACCTGTGGCAACAGCCGACCAAAGGCCGCGCCGATGTCAGCGTGGGTCAGCCCGCCGGCCGTGGCCTCGGCAGCGCGGATCGGCTGGGTCTGCTTGATGACGACGTCTTGCAACTCCATGGTGTCACTCCATTCCAGTGCGCGGAGGTGCGCCTCGACTCGACGGAGTCGCTCCTGCTCCTCTCCGACGGTCTGCTCGATCTGGGCCCGGCGCAACCTCAGCATCCCGCGCAGCTCCTCGAGCGAGATCTCCTCGGTGAGGATCTGCCGGATCTGCTCCAGCCCGAAGCCGACGTCGCGCAGAGCCACGATGCGGTGCAGCCGCTCCAGCTGGCGAACGCTGTAGAAGCGGTAGCCGCTGGCGGGGTCGACGCGGTCGGGCTCCAAGAGGCCGAGATCGTCGTAGTGGCGCAGCATGTGAGGCGACACCTGGCCGAGCCGGGCGAACTCTCCGATGTTCAACATGACGCCACCATTGGTACGCCCTCACACGGTGTGAAGGTCATCTATGAAGGAGCGCCTTTTGTCAAGGGGTCCGGACGGGTTTTTCGTCCGGTCCGTTGCGCCCCGGAGGGGCGTCGGTGTTGCCGAGGGCGCGCCGAATGGC
>JAJZJY010000427.1 GCA_021809885.1 Actinomycetes bacterium | reverse complement strand
GCAGCGCCATGGGACGGGCGGGACGGGCCCGCGTCCTCCGCCACTTCACCTGGGCGGCCGTGGCGGCCCGGACCGCCGCGATCTACGACCTGGTGGCCGGCTGAGCCACCGGGGCCGGTCCCGCCGCCGCTCCGTCGTCGACGTAGCGCTGGCCACGGAACCAGCTGGCAGAAGCCGCCACCAGGCAGGCCGCCGCAGCGAACGCGAACGCCTCGACCAGACCCGAGTGGAACGGTGCAGTGATCAGCCGGGAGAAGAACGAGTGGCCGGTGAGCACGGCACGATTGTGGGCCGACAGCCCCCCGAGCACGCTGGCGCCAACGAGCGAGCGCACGGGGTTGTAGCCGAGGAAGGCGGCGAAGAGCACCGACACAGGCGGCAGGTGCCCGACCCGGGCCGCGGCAGCGGCCGGCACCCCGTGGGCGGTGAGGCCCCTCGTCAGGTCTCCGGACAGCGCCGACGACAGCCCGAGGATCATGAGCGTGAAGAAGATGCCGATCGACAGGACCTGCGCCGAGGACTGGAACGTCGCGTTCATACCGCCCCCCGCGCCGCGCTGGTCGGCCGGCAGGCTGTTCATCACCCCTGCCCGGTTGGGCGAAGCGAACGCCCCCATGGCGAGGCCGTTGAGGGCCAGCAGGACGGCGAACTGCCAGTAGCTGAAGTCGACGGGGAGGAGGAGCATGAGCAGGAACGTCAGGGTGGCTACGGCCATGCCTCCGGTCGCGAACGGCCGGGACCCGTACCGGTCGGACAGGACACCCGACACCGGCCCGGCCAGCAGGAACCCGAAGGTGAGCGGCAGCATGTAGATCCCGGCCCACAACGGCGTCTGCGTGAAGCTGTAGCCGTGCTCGGGGAGCCAGATCCCCTGCAGCCAGATGATCAGCATGAACATGAGGCCGCCTCGCCCGACAGCGGACAGGAACGTGGACAGCGTCCCGAAGGTGAAGGCGCGTATCCGGAACAGCTTCAGGCGGAACATTGGGTTGGCGACGCGGGTCTCGATGACGAGGAACGCCGCCAGCAGGGCGACACCCGCCGCCAGCTCGGCGAGCACCGGCCCGCTCGACCAGCCCATCTCCCGCCCGCCGGCGGGCTCGATGCCGTAGGTGATGCCGATCATGACCAGGATGAGGCCGGCGGCGAAGGTGACGTTGCCGGCCCAGTCGATCGGGGCCCGCTGCCGGAGGCCGCGGTCCTCGAGCCGGGTGTAGGCCCATACGGTGCCGAACAGCCCGAAGGGGACCGAGACGAGGAACACCAGGCGCCAGTCGATCGGGGCCAGGACCCCGCCGAGGATGAGCCCGATGAACGACCCGCTGATGCCGGCGACGTTGTTGATGCCGAGGGCCAGACCCCGCAGGTTGGTCGGGAAGGCGTCGGTGAGGATGGCAGCCGAGTTGGCGATGAGGAACGCCGCCCCGACCCCCTGGGCGATGCGCCCGACGATGAGCCACATGGCACCGGCCCGCCCGACGAGCGGGTCGACGGTGAGCACGAACGACGCCGCCGTGTAGACCACGAAGCCGAGGTTGTACATCTTCACGCGGCCGAACATGTCCCCGAGCCGGCCCAGGCTCACGACGAGCACGCTCGACACGACGAGGAAGCCGAGGATCATCCACAGCAGGTAGAAGCTGTTGCCCGGCGCGAGAGGGTCGAGCTTCACCCCGTTGAAGATGTCCGGCATGGCGATGAGCATGATCGACGAGTCGATGGTCGCCAGCAGGACGCCCATCGTCGTGTTGGTCAGCGCCACCCACTTGTAACCCCCGCCGCGCGGGTCCGCCCTTCCCGTGCCGGCCCGATCCGCCACTCGCATCCACACTCCCGGCCAAGATATTTTGTTTTCCTAAGCATACCAGCGGGATCCGCTCCGAGGCGGGCGTCGTTTACGCTGTCGGGGGCACGGCGCGGCGCGCCGCGCCTCACCGACGAAAGGAACTGCCCTGCCCAACAACAAGGAAGATGCGATCGTGCTCGAGGGCACGGTGAGCGAGGCGTTGAAGAACGCCACGTTCAAGGTGGCGCTGGCCAACGGTCACGAGGTGCTCGCCCACAACTCCGGGAAGATGCGCATGAACCGCATCCGGGTGCTCCCTGGCGACAAGGTCCAGGTCGAGATCAGCCCGTACGACCTGACGCGGGGCCGCATCACCTACCGCTACAAGTAGCGCGTCACGGCCCCCGGCGGCAACGGCCGCCGCCCGGGCGTGCCGCAGGGCGTCAACCGTCGTCGCCGCCGACCTCGAGCATGCCGTTGGCGGCGGCGAGAGCGGTCGCCGCCCTGACCGCCTCCTCGTAGACCGCCGTCAGGTGCCTCTCGGCCACGGCTACGTCCACGGCGAGGGGCGGGACGCCGAGAGAGCGCACCAGCGCGCCCGGCTCCGGGGTGGGCCGGACCACTGCCGCCGCCACCGGCACGTCCTCCCCCTCCCGGACCGTGGGGACGCTGCCCCAGAACTTCGCCTCCGCAGCCTTGCGGCCCCCCGACGTGCGCCGTCGCTTGCTCATGCTGCCGCCTCCTCCCGGTCGGTGTCGTCTCCCCCGCCGGGTTCGTCCTCGATGACCTGGTCGGCGTCGAGACCGAGGGCGATGCGCAGCTGCTCCGCGTCGAGGTCGCCGAGGCTGCTGCGTGCTGGGAGCACCAGCCCGGCAACCCGGCGCTTGCCGGCGACGATCTCCTCGACTCGTTCGTCGACGGTGCCCGGGCAGACGAGCCGGTGGGCGACGACGGTGTTGCTCTGGCCGAGCCGCCACGCCCGGTCCCGGGCCTGGTCCTCCACCGCTGGGTTCCACCACCGGTCGTAGAGGATCACGTGGTTGGCGGCCGTCAGGTTCAGGCCGGAGCCTCCCGCCTTGATCGACAGCACGAGGGCCCCGGGCCCTCTGCCCCGCTGGAACTCCTCGACCATCTGGTCCCGCGCGCCCCGGGCCAGACCACCGTGGTAGCAGCGGATCGGGCGCCCGGTCCGGGCCGTGAGGTGCCTCGACATGCGCTCGCCCCACTGGGCGAAGTGGGTGAAGATGAGCGCCCGCTCGCCGGCGGCGAACACGTCGGCAAGGATGTCCTCCAGCCGGGACAGCTTCCCGCTGCGCCCCGTGAGGGACCGGTCCGTGTCCTCGTCCAGGTAGGCGGCGGGATGGTCGCAGATCTGCTTGAGGGCCGTGATAGCGGCGAGGACCTGCCCCTTGCGGCGGTTGGCGTCGCTGTCGAGCCCGCCGTCGAGCAGCCGGTTGACCACTGCCTGGTACAGGCCGACCTGCTCGGGCGTCATCCCGCAGTGGTCGATCTTGTCGACCTTGTCGGGCAGCTCGGCGGCGATCTCCGGCTCGCTCTTGGTGCGGCGGAAGACGAGCAGCCCGTTGAGCGCCTGCAGCGCTCCCTCCTGGCCCTGCGCCGGCCCGCCGCCGCCGTCGGCGACGCGGGACAGCTGCTCCACGAAGGACGGGCGGGTGCCGACCAGGCCCGGGTTGACGAAGTCGAGGATGGCCCACAGGTCGCCGAGCCCGTTCTCGATCGGCGTGCCAGTGAGGGCGAGCCGGGACCAGCTCTTCAGGCGCCGGAGGACCTGGGCGGTCTCGTTCTGGGGGTTCTTGATCGCCTGTGCCTCGTCGACGACGACCCGGCGCCACTCGACGCCGTCGAGGGTGTCCATGTCTCGCACCGCCGTCGCGTAGGTGGAGAGCACCACGTCACTCCGAGCGGCGAGCGCCACCAGGTCCGGCCCGGCGACCCGGCGCGGCCCGTGGTGGACGGCGACGCGCAGGGAGGGCGTGAAGCGGCGGGCTTCGGTCGCCCAGTTGGAGAGGACCGCCGGCGGGCAGACGACGAGCACGGGGCCGTGCCCGGCGTCGAGGCGGAGGTGGGCCAGGACCGTCGGCGTCTTGCCGAGCCCCATGTCCATCGCCAGGCAGCCGCCGAGCCCGGCGCGGTCGAGGAAGGCGAGCCAGCCGAGCGCGTCGGCCTGGTAGTGGCGCAACTCGCCCACGAAGCCATCAGGGTTGCTGATCGGCGCCGGCGGTGACGTGCGGGCGCCACGCAGCAGCTCCACGGCCCAGCCGTTGCCGTCGACGCGAAGCGCCCCGCCGAGCGGCGAGCCCTCGAGGCCGACGGCGTGGCGGAGGAGGGCGGCGCCGGACAGCTCCGTGATGCCGGCCCGCTCGGCCAGGGCGGCGGTCGCAGCGACCAGGTCGGCGCGGTCGATGTGCACCCACCGGCCCCGCACCTGCACCAGCGGCGCCGCTTCCGACGCCAGCCTGGCGACGGCGGCGGCATCGAGCTCGAGGTCGTCGAACAGCACGGACCACCGCACCGCCGCCAGCTGGTTGATCCCCACCTGCGAGGGGCCGCTCATCGCCTCGGCGAACAGGCGTAGCTGCGGGCTCGGGCGCCGCCGGGACACCTTCGGGAAGTACACGTCGAAGCCGGTGGAAGCGAGGACCGGACCCGCACGGAACATCAGGTCGGTGGCCTCCTCGACGTCGAGAACCACCTGCCCCCGTCGGGTCGACGGCCTTCGGAGCGCAGGCAGGAGCCGCTCGAGGCGTCGCATCTGGGCTTCGACCTGCTGCGCCTTCGCACCCGAGGCGACGACGAGGGCGTGCTCGACCGCCAACGGCTGCTTGTCGACGCCGGTCACCTGCACGCTGAGCAGCCAACCGCCGTGGTCGGCAGGCGGGTCGAGCGCTACCGACAGGCCGACGCGCGTCGCCGCTGTGACCGGCGCCGCCCACCGCTTCAGGTCCTCGGCAAGCCGCCCCGCCACGTCCGTTGAGGCGATGAACGGCCGGCCGTCGAGGCCCGAGAGCACCGCTTCGGACACCTCCACCCGGCT
>JAJZJY010000426.1 GCA_021809885.1 Actinomycetes bacterium | reverse complement strand
GAGCCAGGTCGACCCGACACCCTGACTGATCACCGATCAAGAGTTGCTCACGACTCGATGACACGCCCGATCACCGGTAGGGGCTTGCCCGGCCATCCCTTCCCTGACGCCCGCAGTGAAGATCTTCGCCGGACGGATGTGCTCTGTCCGGCGATCACGGGTCTCCTTGGACCGGTTGGCCGCTGTTCTTCCAGGACACGAAGCCGCCGGTGATCTCTTTCGCACCCCGCGATGCCGGCAGCTTGCTGCGCACGGCGTGCTGGCAGAGGTAGATGGCGTCGCGCTGTGGCGCCAACGCGTGCCGGAGAAGCGAGACCTTCACCGACCCGGGCGGGTATCCGAACTTTCGCCGCTCGGCACGGGTTCGAAGGTCGAGAATGGGGCGGCCGGTGGCCTGACTTTGCTTCCACGCTTCTTCCGGAGAGACGCTCGCTGCGGTCACGCTCGACTCCTACCCAGTTCGCGTGTCGAGCTCGATGACGGTGCGCAGGGCCGCGGTGAGAGCCCGGTAGGTGCGGGTCCCCAGGGCGTCAGCGAGGTGGCGCTCGTCGCCCCCGGCTCGCTCGGCGACGCGGGTGGCGAGATCCCTGCCCTGTGGGGTGGGGTGGAGGGGTCGGCGGCGGGCGTCCTGGGGGTCTGCTCGGGTGTCACAGAGCCCTCGAGCCACCAGGGTGTCTGCGATGCGCTGCGCGTTCATTGCGTCGGTGCCGAGCCGGCGGGCAATGAGGCGGACGCCCGAGCCCGGCTCGGCGGCGACGAGCCGCAGCACGGCTGCCTGCGGGGCGGTGAGCCCCAGGTCGGCGAGGTGCGCTTCCCACTGACGGCGCCGGACGCGGTGTGCGACGCCGAGGAGGAAGCCGACGCCGTCGGGGTCGAGATCCCCGTGTTCCTGGCGCCCTTCGTTCGTAGCCGTCGTCATCGAGGTGACGCTCGTCGCTGCTGGCTGCCTGGTGCCCGTGGCTTGGCGGCCCAGGCGACGACGACGGTGTCGGCGGAGGTGTGCGCTGGCTGTTGGTGGTGGGCGGACCGGTCGCGGGTGTCGAGGACCTCGATCCTGAGCTCGCCAGGCAGGGCATCGCGGAGGCGTTCGGGGGTGAGGAGCCGGTCAGCGTCGGGAGGGCCATGGCGGCCGAGGTTGGAGATGTGGTGGCCGACGACGTAGAGGTGGCCGCCTGGGCGAAGTGCTCGGGCACCGCCGGCGAGCGCGGCGGCGAGCGCTTTCGGGCCGGGGTGGAGGTTGGCGACGATGACCAGGTCGTAGCCGGCCTCCTCGGGGCGCCAATCGAAGAGGTCCGCGCAGACGGTCGTGACGGTGACACCGAGCGCGCCGGCGGCGGTGGTGGCCTGGTCGAGGCCGATCCGGGAGACGTCGACCAGGGTCATGTCCCATCCCCTTGCGGCGAGCCACAGGCTGTTGCGGCCCGGCCCCGACCCGAGATCGAGGGCCCGTCCCGGCCCGAGCGCCTGGGCGAGCTCCACCAGGTAGGGGTCCGGTTCGGTCGGCCAGCCCTCCTCGGCGAAGCGGCGGTCCCACATCTCTGCAGGCGAGCTCATCGCCCGCTTCGCTCCTTGCCGGGGCCATCCTCGTCGCTGAGCTCAGCGATAATCTCGATCGCGAGACCGTAGGCGGGCATGCCGGAGGTGACGAGCGAGGTCTCGGCCACACCGACGAGGTCCGCGAGCGTGGCCCCGACACGAAGGGCCCCGCGGGCGTGGAGGCGGGCGGGGCCGTCTTTGCCGAGAGCGACGAGCTGAGCGAAGTGCACCAACTGCTGGACCCGTGGCTCGAGCGAGCTCTCCGTGAGAAGTGCCTGGCGTAGGGACTCGATGACTTCGACCGCTCCGAGCCGCCCGGTCGCCTCCGCCATGGCCAGGCGGTGTTCGATCTCGGCCGGGACGGTGCCGAAGACCTGGCGGTAGCGGTCCCGGACGGCCTCGGCCCGCCTGGCGGCGCCCGGCGAGCTCACGAGCGGACGCGGGCCATGGAGGCGCGCACCTGCTCCAAGGCGCCAGGGGGGAAGTCGACCGCTCCGCCGATGCCCGAAGCGGCGAGCTCGGCCTCGGCCGCCTCCTCGATGGCGACGACGAGCCGGGCGGCGGCCATGGGATCGGCGCCGAAGACGAGCAGGCCGTGGTTGGCGAGCAGCACCGCTGAGGTGGTGGGCCGCTCGTTGAGCGCGGCGGCGATCCCACGGACCGAGACGTCCGATCCTCGGGGACCCCAGGGGACGATCGGGACGGGCTCTGCTTGCCCGAAGCGCAACAGTGGCTCGGCCCGGCATGGCAGCTCCTTGTTGGCCACGGCGAACGTGGTGGCGGCGGGCGAGTGGGTGTGGATGATCCCGCCGACCTCGACCCGGGCGCGGTAGATGACGGCGTGCATGGAGACGATCTCGGCGTTCTCGGGTGCGAGACTGCCCTCGAGTAGGTTGCCGTCGAGATCGACCGTCGCCACCTGGTCGGGACGCAGATCGCGCACCATGCCCGTTGTGGTGAGGGCGAAGCGGTCAGGACCGACCCTGGCGCTCAGGTTGGCGTGGCCGGCGTGTGACATGACGCCCGAGGTGAACAGGTGTCGGGAGGCGGCGACCACCGCTTCACCTGGGCCGGTTTCATCGGGATGAATGTTCATGAGGATCTCCTTGTCAGGTGTACACCGCACGAACGTAGCGGTATCTACGAACATTCCCAGGTATCCGGTGGGGTACGCACCCCTGGTGGCCGGATGCGAGAAATGAGGCTCGAAGTCAACAGCGGCCTCGGTCTGAGTAGGCGGCATGCCTGCCCTGCAGAGCGCGAAGGTGCCCGACCCTGCGGCGATCCGCGGCGATCCGGCGCAGTGGAGTGTCACTGCCTGGGTGCTCGTGCGCGCGGTGATGCTCAACGGGTTGAGGGTGGAGGACCCGGCCGTGGCGGCGCTTCTTGGGGTGCTGGCGCCGGTTGCGGAGGCCGAGCTGGCTCGAGCGAGGCGGCGGCGGCTCGACGTGACGGCCTCGAGCCCGGGGCGATCACTGCGGCATTCCCCGTCGAAGGTGGTCCGGTGTTCGTCATCGGCTGCTGCGCACTGTCCATGCGACCTGGACGGCGGTCGGTGATGACTCGCTCGGGGAGGTGCTCGACATAGTTGCGCCGTGGTCGACAGCGCCGTTCGGGCAGACGCTGCGAGGTGGCTGGTGTGCTCGTCGGGACCTTGTGCGAGCACTACCGCTTCGAGCAGGCCGCTGACGTCGAGCTGCTGGAGCGCCTCGGAGCCGAGACCTCGGGTGACCCGCTCCGGGATCTCGTCTCGGCCGGGGTGACCGTGCCAGAAGACGTCCTGGCGGTGGGCCTGGCCGTGCTCGACGAACTCGCCAGGTACGGGTACCACGAGATCGGAGTGGCGGATGCATCGATCGTGGTCCTGGCCGAGCGCTACCGGACGCGCAGGAACGCCAGCCTGGACCGCTGGCACGCCAGCCTGGACCGCCGGCACTCCGACGTCCTCCGGTCGCTCGACGGCGCTTTCCAAGCACGCCGTTGTCGAAGCCATCGGCGACACCCGGGCCGTGCATTCCACAGGCGAGCACCACCGGGCCGCGGTCCGGGCAACGCTGTTCCCCGGCTTCGGCGCCGACCGGTACGCGTCGGTGATCGGCGCCCTGGTCACCGTCCGCAAGGAGAAGCTGTCCCAGAAGCTCGTCGACGCCGCCCAGCTGTCCCGTGTGCTGTCGGAGTCGCTCCCGCCGCTCGACGACCAGGATGTCACAGCGGTGGCCGAGGGCTTCGAGCGCCTCGACCACCGCCGGGCCGAGATCGACGTCGAGATCGAATCCCGCAAGGACACAGACGCCTACCGCAGCGGGGTGGCCCTCACCGACCTCCGCCGCCAGGCCCGCCAGCTTGCTGTGGCCGCCGAGCGCCTGCTCGCCGGCGCCGAGCCCGCCCGCCTCTCGACGGGTACGGCGGCCGAGGAGCGGACTGCCGCCGCCGACGCGCCCGTCGTCGCCACCGGAAACCTCGACCGGGCCGCCCGCGATCTCTGCCCTGCCCGCTCCGCCCGACGACCCCGACGCCATGGCGTTGGATCTCGCCGGCGTGCGCGCCGACGTCGAGGGCGAGTTGGCCGTGGCCCGGAGTGCCCCCCTCTGGCGGTCGTCAGGCCGACAGATCTGCCGGCGGGAGCGTCGACGAGGCTCGGTCCCGGGTGGACGACCGGTTGCGGTCGTGCCCGTGCCCGGGGAGATCTGGCTGCCCGCTGTGATGTGGAAGGGCCGGAGGATCCGGGAGGGCTGGAAGATCCAGAGGGACAGGCAGGGTCGGCAATGGGGCCATGGCCATCGCGTTGTTCGGGCAGTTGACCGCGATAATCGCAGACAACTGCCCAAACAACGAGCCGGAGTCGCCTTGATTCCGGTATGGACCTACACGTCCCATCCGACTGGGCGTCCCGCCGTGCCCCGCCGTGCCCCGCCGCGCTCTCTCACGCTCCGCCACGTTCGAGTGGGGAGACGCCGGGAGACGCCCAGTCCTTCTGGGTCGGGCCCCCGACATCCGGGTTGCGGCAGGCCACCCCAGGCGCTCGCCTGGGACCGACGTGGTGCACCTGTGCATCCTGCGTGACAGTCCCCAGACGCGCCGCGTACCTGCACATCGATGTGACCTGACGCACCCCGCAGTCCTGGCACCGGCCCTGGATCTCGCCGCCGCCCCGCCGGCGCCGGTGGGACCCGGCGCTCCGAGAGGCCATGGCCGGCAGCCGGATTGCCGTCTACAGGCGCCGGGCATGTCGCCCTGCCTTCACCGGCGGCGTCCCCGGCGCCGAGGGGGACGCTCCGGCCCGGCGGTCCGGGCACCGGGTGTGCCCC
>JAJZJY010000425.1 GCA_021809885.1 Actinomycetes bacterium | reverse complement strand
CGTAGAGGGCGTCGACGGTCTCGGCGTCGAGCTCCTCGGTCGGCAGGCGCCGGCCGATCCCGGCATTGTTGACCAGGATGTCGAGCGGCCCGAGTGCCGCCTGCGCCCGGTCGACCAGCCCTGCGGCCGCGGCCGGGTCGGCGAGGTCCGCCTCCAGCACCACAGGATCGTTGGAAAGAGCGGCCGCCACGACGTCGAGGGCGTCGCGGTGCCGGCCAGCGATCGCCACCCTCGCCCCGGCCCGGTCGAGTGCCCGGGCGATGCCAGCACCTATGCCCCGCGATGCGCCGGTGACGACGGCTCGCCGGCCGTCGAGCGAGAAGGGGTGCATCTCAGGCGTCCACGATCACGAACAGCAGCGACGCCTGGCACGCCACGCTGCCGCCGACACGGGCCACGCCGGTGCCCCGCCCCGCGGTCGCGCCGAGCTGATCGAGGGTCACCTCGAGCTCGAGGGTGTCACCTGGGCCGACCTGGCGGCGGAAGCGCGCTTTGTCGATCCCCCCGAAGAGCGGCAGCTTCCCTGCGAACCGCTCGTCGCTGAGGACGGCGATGCCGCCCAGCTGGGCGAGGGCCTCGACCATGAGGACGCCGGGCAACGTCGGCCGCCCCGGGAAGTGGCCGGCGAAGAACGGCTCGTCGCCGCCGAGCCGCCACTCGCCGCGGGCCGCTCTCGCCGGGACCAGCTCGGTGACATTGTCGACGAAGAGGAAGGGGGGACGGTGAGGCAGGATCGCGGCGGGTTCGGGCAGCGCCGAGGCGGGAAGCGGATCCGGGCGCTCTTTCGGCATCAATGCCCCATCCCCAGGCCGCCGTCGACCGGGATCACGGCACCTGTCACGTAGCCCGCCTCCTCCGACGCGACGAACCGCACCACCTCCGCCACCTCGTCGGGCGACGCCATCCGCCCGAGGGGCACGGCGGCGAGTATCTCCTGGCGGCGCCCCTCCGGCAGCACCGCCGTCATGTCGGTCTCCACGAACCCCGGGCTGACGACGTTGACCGTCACCTGCCGGCCACCGAGCTCCCGTGCGAGGGAGCGGGCGAAGCCGATGAGGCCGGCCTTGGACGCTGCGTAGTTCACCTGCCCGGCCCCACCCGACAGCGCCACGACCGACGAGATCAGCACGATGCGGCCCCGGCGCGCCCGGATCATCTTCGATGTCGCCCGCCTGACCACCCTGTAGGTCCCCACCAGGTTGGTGTCGAGCACCGACGTGAAAGCTTCCTCCTTCATCGACAGCAGGAGACCGTCTGCCGTGATGCCGGCGTTGGCGACCAGCACCTCGACCGGGCCCAGCTCCGCCTCGACCCGGGCGAACGCCGCCTCGACGTCGTCACCCGATGTCACGTCGCAGGCAACGGTGAGGAAGCCGTCGACCTCACCGGCACGTGACGTCACCGCCACCCGGTCACCCGCCTGGTCGAAGGCGGTGGCGACGGCGAGGCCGATGCCCCGGTTGCCGCCGGTGACGAGCACCACCCGCCCCGCCACGTCACACCCCCATGGCGTGGTAACCGCCGTCCACGTGGACGAGCTCGCCGGTCGTCTTCGGGAACCAGTCCGACAGCAGTGCCACGCATGCCCGCGCCACCGGCTCCGGGTCGGACACGCTCCAGCCGAGCGGCGCTCTGTCGTCCCACACGTCCTCGAAGCGGGAGAAGCCGGGGATCGACTTGGCGGCCACCGTGCGGACCGGTCCGGCGGCCACGCAGTTGACCCGGATGTTGTCTGCGCCCAGGTCGCGTGCGAGGTACCGGGCCGTCGACTCGAGCGCCGACTTGGCCACACCCATCCAGTCGTAGCCCGGCCACGCCACCCGGTTGTCGAAGTCGAGCGCCACCACCGAACCGCTCCCGGACGCCCGCAGCGGCCCGAGGAGCCCCGCCGTCAGCGTCTTCAACGAGAACGCCGAGACGTGCAGCGCCAGGGAGACGTCCTCCCATGGCGCGTCGAGGAACCCGCCGCCGAGGCAGCTCGGGGGGGCGAAGCCCACCGAGTGCAGCAGCCCGTCGAGCCGGCCGCCCCAGTTCTCGGCCAGCCACGCTGTCGTACCCGCCAGGTGCGCCGGCTCTGTCACGTCGAGCTCCAGGACCTCCGGCGGGTTGTCCAAGTGCCCGGCCACCCGCCGCGTGAGGGACATGGCCCGGCCGAAGCTGGTGAGCACCACCCTCGCCCCCTCCTCCTGGGCGAGGCGGGCAACCCCGAAGGCGAGCGAGTCGTCGGTCAGCACGCCCGTGACCAGCAGGTGCTTGCCTTCCAGCAGTCCGGACATGGGCGCTCACGATACAGGTAGGCCCCAACCGGGGCCCGGGTCGGCGGGGGCGCTAGCGTCGTCGGGTCGCACCCAACGTCGAGTGAGAGGTCGGGGATGGATCGCGAACAAGCACTGGCCACGTTCCAGGACTGCGTCGCCGAGGTGCTCGACATCGAGCCCTCCGAGGTGGTCCTGCCCGCCCGCTGGCGGGAGGACCTCGATGCCGACAGCCTGGCGGTGGTGGAGATCACCCTCGCGCTCAACGACGCCTTCTCGTTCAAGTTCCCCGAGGTGGACCCCGAGCAGATCCAGACGGTCGGGCAGGCCTTCGACTTGGTGCGCGGCCTGCTCGGAGTCTGACCACCGCAGCGCCACGGCGGCGCCGGGGGTTCAGCTGCCTTTGGCGGAGGTTCTGGCGGATGTTGTGGCGGAGGCCACAATGGTCCCATGTCGACGGGCGCCCGTGTCACCCTCTCCCAGGCGGCCGATGAGCTCGGCGTGCACTACCAGACGGCTTACCGGTGGGTGAGGCGTGGCCGGCTGCACGCCCTGAAGGTCAACGGCAGCTACGAGGTCGGCGTCGACGCCATCGCCGAGGTCAGGCAGTGGCGTGCAGCGCCGGCGGCCCCGCCGTCGCAGCGGCGGGTGCGGTCCTGGGCGCCGTTCGCTGGTCGGGCGCACGCCGCCCTCGCGTCCGGCGACGAGACCAGTTTGGGCGAGCTGATCGCCGACCTCGTGGAGGGCGGGGTCAGCCTGGGTCCCGTGTGCGACCACGTCCTTGCGCCGGCCCTGGTCGCCATCGGCGACGCATGGGCGGGCGGGAAGCTCAGCATCGCCGACGAGCACCGCGCTTCGGCGGTCTGCGAGCGCGCCGTCGCCCGCTGGGCGCCGGCACGGCCGGGCCGACCCCGAGGTGTGGCCGTCGTGTGCAGCCCCACGGAGGAGGGCCACGGGCTCCCGGGCCTGATGGCGACGGCGGTGCTCCGGGAGCACCACTGGCGGGTCCACCACCTGGGCGTCGGCGTGCCCCCCGACGCCGTGCAGCAGCTCGTGGTGCGAGAAGGTGCGGACGTCGTGGTGATCAGCGTGGCGTGGCCTCCTGCCCTCCCCGAGGCCGCCCGGTTGGCCGAGCGCCTGGCCGACCCCGGCCGGCGCGTCCTCCTCGGCCGGCCGGGTGGGACGCTGGCGCAGCTCGTCGCCGGCGTGGGCCTGCCCTTGTAACTACGCGCAGGGGGCGTCCCCGAGGCGGCGCCCCGTCCGCTGACGCCATTCCGCCTCCGCCCGCCCTATCTCGGTGGAGGGCGGCGCCGCCACCCACGGCCAGACCTCCTCGGCGATGCGGCGCCAGTTGCCCCGCGACCCCAGGCCGGCAAGGACGGCGTACAGGCCGAGGTTGATGCGCTGCAGGACCACGAACGGTGGGGGCACGTTGGCCCGCTTCACGACGGGATCGCCGGCGTCGAAGAAGTGCCGCAGGGTGTCGGAGGCGTAGTCGGCGGAGAAGCTCAGCTCCCGCTCCTCCCGCACGAGCTCGTAGTAGTGGCGGAAGTAGCCGGCGATCTGCTCGTCGGTCAGTGCGGGGTCGTGGTGGAGGAAGCCCGCTGCCTCGACGGCGATGCGGAACTCATGCTCGTCGGGTGCCGTGACCGCCGTCTGCACCATGCGGGCCAGCAAGCTCACCTCGGCGGGATCGAACCACTTCACGAGGCCGAAGTCCAGGAACGTCACCTGTCCGTTCCCGTGGAAGAGGTAGTTGCCCGGATGGGGGTCGCCGTTGAACACCTGCATGCTGTAGAGGCCGCCGAACACGAAGCGGAAGATCGTCTCGCCGGCGAGATCCCGTTCGTGCTGCGACCATCCGAGCGCGTCCTCGTAGCGGGCTCCGACGACGAGCTGCGACGTGAGCACCCGCTGGGAGGACAGCTCGGGCACCACCGCAGGCACGCGGATGTAGGGATGGTCCTCGTAGTAGCGGGCGAACACCTGCTGGTTGCGCGCCTCGAGCCGGTAATCGAGCTCCTCCCCGATCCGGTCCCGCAGCTCTGTCACCAGCGCTGGCGCGTCCAGGCCGGGGAAGGCGAGGCGTATGACAGCGAGGAGCGTCGCACTGTTGTCGAGGTCGGCGCGGATGGCCTCGTCGACGCCCGGGTACTGCACCTTCACGGCCACCGCCCGCCCGTCGCGCGTGAGCGCACGGTGCACCTGGCCGATGGACGCTGCCGCGAGCGGCACGGGGTCCCAGGTTTCGAACAGCTCCTCCGGGGGCGCGCCGAGCTCCGAGGCGATGACCGACCCGGCGAGCTCGGCCGACATCGGTGGAGCGTCGGCCTGCAGCTGGGCCAGCTGGCGGCGGACTTCGGGGTCCAGCCCTGCGTCGAGGTAGCTCGCCATCTGCCCGAGCTTCATGAACGCGCCCTTCATCGACCCCAGGGTCTCCACGACCTCGCTGGCCGTGCGCAGCTGGCGGCCGGCGCGCAGCTCCTCGCGACCGGTCGCCGACGCGAACAGCTGCCGGGCGGAGCTGCCCACGTACCCGGCCCCGACCCGCGATCCCATCCGTGCGAGCTCGAGGGCGCGACCCCGTCGATCGGTT
>JAJZJY010000424.1 GCA_021809885.1 Actinomycetes bacterium | reverse complement strand
CGGTCCACGCCCGTAGGGTCCGAGAACTCGGTCGCGGCGGTGACCAGGGAGTTCCCGCCCACGATGGATCCGACTACGGTGCGGCCTCGCCATGGGCCAGTTTGACCGTTTCCGCTCCGAGCTGTGGTCGTTCACCTACCTCGCCGTACGCCGCGTGCTCTCGCTCTTGGTGCTGGCCTTCCGGCGCAGTGGGTCCAAGGAGATCGAGATCCTGGTGCTGCGCCACGAGCTCGAGATCCTGCGCCGCAAGCAGCCGCGGCCCTGCCTCCAACCGGCCGATCGGGCCTGGCTCGCAACGCTGAGCTGGCTCTTGCCGAGGGAGCGCTGGTCGGCGTTCGGCGTTCGGCGTACGACCCGAGACCCTCCTTCGCTGGCACCGTCCCCTCGTCGGCCGACACTGGACGTACCCCCAACGTCAGCTCGGCCGACCGCCGATCGCCGATGAGCTCGCCCGCGCTGATCGTGCGGATGGCGACCGACAATCCAGCGTGGGGGTACCAGCGCATCCGAGGTGAGCTGCTTCACCTCGGGCATCGGGTGGCTGAAAGCACGATCGCAAGAGTGCTCAAGTCTCACGGCATCAAGCCCGCGCCGAGGCGCACCTCTGCCACCTGGCGCCAGTTCCTCCGCCAGCAGGCGGCGGGCATCGTGGCCTGCGACTTCTTCTCGGTCGACACGATCTCGCTGCGTCGGCTCTACGTCCTCTTCTTCATCCATCACGGGTCGCGCCGGGTCTTCCTCGCCGGCATGGCGACCAACCCCACCAGGGACTGGGTTACCCAGGTGGCCCGCAACGTGACCGCCGAGCTTCGTGACGCCGGCATCGCTGTCAAGTACCTGCTACGTGACTGCGACGACAAGTTCGGTCCGGGGTTCCACGCGGTGTGGGAGAGCGAGGGTGCGAGCATTGTGCGCAGCCCCGTCCGGGCACCCAACGCGAACGCGGTCGCCGAACGCTCGATACGCACCGTGCGACCGGAGTGCACCGACCGCCTTCTCATCTTGAACGAGCGGCACCTCGGCTGAGTGCTCGTCCGCTACGTCCGCCACTACGACGGGCATCGCCCGCACCGTGCCCTGGGGTTGCGTCCACCAGATCCGCCTACAGCGAGGATCCCGTCGACGCCCGCTGGGCTCGCGAGCATCTGCCGACGCGAGATCCTGGGCGCCCTCATCAACGAGTATCACGCCACGTGACCAGCCCGGCCGAGTTTTCGGACCCTACGGGCTTGTCACGGAGGGCGTCACGTGCTTCGCGGTCATGAGCCCCATGCCGACCGCCATGACGACGAGGCCGATATCAGCGAGGAGCTGTCCCGTGTTCCGGACCGGCTCAAAGCCGAACGCCTCCGCGGAGAGGCGCCGCAGTGCCGGCCATGAAGGCGCGGCACCATCTCGTGGGAGTGGGAGGTTCCGACGTTCCCGACGAGGATCGCCGCCTTCTCGTTCAGCGCGCCCGCCCCCGACCCGCAAGGCACCCCGACCTCGCTTGTGACCTCTGGCCCTACCGCCAGGGTTTGCGTAAGGGGGAGAGTGGTGCACGCGGCGACCCGACCGCGACGTGATGAATCACCAGAAGGTGTGAACCCAAGTTGGCACAATCCCGTACGGGGGGGGGCATGAAGAGGTGAAGCGCCAACTCCAAAGGCGAGTGCCTCTGAATCTGACTGAGACTCCGACTCAGGTCGGCCGGCCTTGCTTGCGAGTCCCACTGGAGCGGGGACCGGTGCCTCGTCCGGGCGCGGCTCTACCGCACTCGCATCCCGTCAACCCCACACTTCACCTCCCGAGGGCCCATCTGGTGTCGTTGCTCGCCTTCGTGAAGCCCCACATAGACGTTACCTTCGTCCTCGTCGGTGTGACCGGCACCCTGCTGGCCTGGCACGGCGCTGGCAGTCCTCCGGTGCCGACCGTGGCGCTGGTTGCCGGGTCGGTGGCGTTGCTCAGCGCTGGTGCCGAGTGCTGGACCAACATCCACGACCTGGACATCGATGCTCTTATGCCCAGGACCGCAGGGCGTCCACTCGTCACCGGGCAGATCTCCGTCCGCGAGGCCGCCCTGTTTGGCAGCGCCTGCACGGCAGGGGGCCTGGCGCTCGCAGCGGCTCTCGGACCGATCCCGCTGCTCTTCCTCGCCGTCGCCCTGATCAACAACGTGGTCGTCTACTCCATGATCACCAAGCGGGCGACGCCCTGGAGCATCGTCATGGGCTCGGCGGTGGCCCCGTTCACCCTCTGGGCGGGATACGCCGCCATCCGAGTGCCGATCCAGCCGGCGGTGTGGTTGCTCGGAGGGATGACGGGAGTCTGGGTCTTCGTGCACATCTGGGTGATCGCCCTCAGGTACCGCGACGACTACGCCCTCGCAAGGGTGCCGATGGCGCCCCTCGTCTGGACGAAGGCGAGGCTCACGTGGGCGCTGGCCGCGTCCGCGTTGGCGATGGGCGTCCTGGCTGTCGGCGCCGTGCTCGACCTGGGGGGCCTGGGACACTGGACAGCAGTGCTCATCGTCGGGCTTGCGTCGGTCGTGATCCTGGGGGGAGCTGTTCTCGTGCCCACGCGTGAGCGCCTAGCTGGACCGCTCGTTCACGTCATAACTGTCTACCTCGTTCTCGTTCTCGGAGTGGCGGTCGGATGCGCTCTGTCTGTGACTCCGCCGCACTCTGCAGGACGCGACGTCAGCTATGGAACCCGCGCACAGGCCCGCCCGAGGCCTGCCCGCTTGGAGGAGACGACGAGGAGGTACTCATCGTGACGCTCGCACAGGACGCGGAAGGCTCGACCGCTGCTCAGCACCGGGATCGCGGGTGGCCTGCCGGCCCGGGACCCCAGACCACTCCGGCGTTCACGTCGGTAATGATCAAGCTGTTGATGGCCTGGATCGTGTTCGTGGCAGTCCTGAGCTTCATCACGGTGCCCTGGTTGAAGCCGAGCAACGGCGGTGATTTCACCACGTCTCAGATCTGGTTCTACCACGCCCTGATGATGCCGGCGGCCGTGCTGCTGCTGGTCGTGTGCACGAGGATCTTCCTGCTCCATTCATGGGTCAAGTACGTGGTCACGCACATTGCCCCGGTGGTGATCTTCGAGGGGGCAGGGGAACTGGTCCTGGGTTATGGATCGTTGCATGGTGTGCCGTCACTGACCAGCTTCGGTTACTGGGTCATCATGCCCTGCAGTCTGGTGCTGCTCAGCGTTACCGCCCTCTTTTTCATCGACCTTGCCTGGGTTACCGCCTCCGTCGCTTTCCGACCTGAGCGGCAAGCAGACCTGCCTCCGAGAAAGGCCGAGATCACGTGGGCGTTGTTCTTGGCAGGCGCGTCGGTTCTCACCTGGATCGTCTTCGGGATGGCCGCAGCGGCCAACGACGTGGGGGTCAGCTGGAAATTCTGGGCAGGATTCCAGCACGAGTCGTACTCGGCCCTGATCGGCAACATCGTCACTGCACACTCTCATGGGATGCTGCCGAGCTTCATGGCCGGGATCGTGCTCGTCGCGGCCGAGGCCTTTGGCTATTCGAAGATGGTCGGAGCTCGGGCTCAGGTGGCGCGCGTCGGCGTGGGCGTCATGCTCGCAGGGATCGCCCTCTACTCGGGGATCTACACCGTCTCGGCGCTCGGCACCTTCGTCATTCCGGCTTGGTTCCCGTACGGCGCAGGCGGCGCCAACGGCATCGCGATGGACGACTCCATGACGGGTCTGGTAGGGGTCGGCGCGCTCATACTGGCCGGAGCGATGCTTCCCGAGCTTCGGGGCATCTTCGTGCGCACCGTCGAAGGGACGGGCCGTGCTCTGAAGCGACTGAACCCGGCAAGAGTGGGCGTGTACCTGAGCTATCTCACCGCAGCGGCCGTCATGTTCTTCTACGGCTACTACATCGAGTTGAACGAGGTCCAGTACGGCTTCGGTCAAAGCGGTGCCCGCATGATGGGCGACCAGGTCTTTACCCGTTCCCATCTGCTCTTCGTCTTTGGCTCCTTACCGATCATTGCCGTCTTCCTGCTCGCGACGGAGATAGCGTCGAGCGCTTCAGCCCGCGGGCTGATCATCAGGAAGGTGATGGGCAGCGTGGTGATGCTCGGCATGCTCGTTGCCCTCCTCGGCGAGGGCATCTGGGTCTTCACTGTCCCGGGCCACAGCAGCACGTGGGGCTCGGTGAACACGGGTGAGGTGCTGTACGTGATCGGCCAGTCGTTGATATTGATCGGGGCGATCATCTCGCTCTTCGCACCGTCGCAGGGCCGCGTGCAAGATGAGACGGTGGAAGCGACCCGTGGCCCGGCCGCGGGTCCAGACGTCAGCCGCAGCTCGAACCCGTCCTTCGAGACGGACCCCGTGAGCTCCATGAGGTAAGGCGCCGGGCGGCACGGAGAAAGATCGCCTCCACGCCGACGTGGTTACGCGGCCCAGGGAGCCCGAGTGACCGTTGAGTGCGATGCTCGTTCCCCGCCGCTCTGCCACCGCGTCGGGGCGGCCGTCCGCCAGATCTGACCGGACTTCCGGAGTTGGTAGGCATTTTCGGCGTGTGGGTGCCGAATACTCGATTGCAACCGTGACCAGGGCAGATGGCCTTGCTCGCGAATCGCGCACCACGTTTACCGGTCTTACTCCTACCATCAGTAGTACCGAGTGTCCGTGGCCAATCTCAGGTTCCCGTTCTTGGCCACGAGAAGTCCCGGCTCCTCGCAGTGGTTTTCAACGCTAGACGAGCTTGGCTGAAGGGTCCAAGTATCCTGTGGGTGCCGAATACTCGATTGAGGCGCTGACCAGGACTTGTACGTCGCCCTCCAATTGGTTTCTCACCCGAGGTACTACCTGCGGGTGCCGGAAAGGCAATCCACGTCCGTGGGCTG
>JAJZJY010000423.1 GCA_021809885.1 Actinomycetes bacterium | reverse complement strand
GTCGATGGCTGATCCGGCTCCGGGCGCGCGTCGTTCTCGCCCTCGACGTTCGCAAGCCTGCTGGAGCAGACGGACGAGTGGTTGGGGCCTCTCCGGCGGGGGTTCCGGCGGGGGTTCCGGCGGGGGCCTCATCGCCGGCAGTCCGGGCAAGCCCGGTGCCGGATGCCGGCACTCTCGCTCCCGCCAGCACTGGGGCGACAACCCAACCCCCGGTACCCGGTACTCGGCGGGCGGTACCCGGTCCTCGGCGGTCGGTGGCCGGCGCCCGACAGCCCCGGCTGAAGGGACCAACCGGACCCGCCGGCGAGCGCGGCCACGCCGAGGAGGCAACTGCGAAGTCGACCGCGGAGCCATCCGAAGAGGAGATCTGGAACCTCTTCGCCGCCGATCTGGGCGACTGCGACGGCCGGCTGGCGGCGCTCGGAGCCGACCTGGACCGTGATGGTCCACGGCTGCATCGCTTGGTCCATCGCTTGGTCGGCTGACAGGCCCGCCAAGCTGCCAACCCGCCAACAGCCGCCACGCACCCACCGTGGGCGCGCTGCCGCTGAGCACTCGGATGTGTGCGCTGATAGAACTGGCATGGTGCAGTACCTGTCCAGGGAGTGGTTGGCCCGGCTCCCCCGAGCTGAGGTCATCGAGCCACCCGGTGAGGAGACAGGACCTCAGCCGAGCCTCCGCCATGTGGTCCTCGATGCTCCCGGTGGCGGGCAGGCGCACTACGACGTCCGTATCACGCCAGAGGGCCCGGTGCTGGCCCAGAGCAACGGGTGCCGAGCAGACATCACCTTCACCAGCGACTACCGCACGGCGGCGGCGATCGCGTCCGGGACCCTCTCGACCCAGGCGGCGCTAGCCGCCGGCAGGCTCAAGGTGCGCGGGGACGTAGGGGCCTTGGCCCGGATCGCGTCGGTCGTCGGCGGCCGTGAGGCCCTCCCATCCTCCTTGCGGGACGAGACCGGGTTCGTCCCATGAATGATGTCGTGGCTGGACCGGGCCGGCAGGCAAGCGGCAATCCAGGAAACCCGGCCGCGGAGCACCCGGACAGCAATCGCCGCGCTCCCCTGGCCCGCGACACCGGGAGGCAGAGGTGAAGGAGCCCCGCTGGCCGGGGTGGTACCGCGACTCCGACGACCCGACCTTGCTTCGGCACTGGAACGGCCACCATTGGGACGGGCGCCGCCGGCACCTGCCGTCGTGGTCGATCGCCACCGCCGAGCTGCGCGTCCTCGACCCAGCTGCCCCGGTCCTCGGCGCCCAGCCCGACGGCCCGGCGAGCCCGGCCGCCATCCCCGCTGCCGCTTCTCCCACCGGTCACACGACCCACCCACGCCGGCTGCCCGTGCCGCCCTCCGGCCCCCACGGCGGTCCGCTCGGAGCAGCGGACCTGTTCCCGCAGCGAGCGGCGACCCCGACCATCCGCCGTTGGGCGCTGCCACCCCGTCGAGCCGTCGCCGGCGCCCTCGTACTCGCACTGCTCGTCGTGACGATCTCGAGTGCCCTCTCGGGTGCCGGTCGGCGCCGCTCCTCCGCGCCGTTCGGTGCCAACTCGACCTTTGCCCATGTGGCGAACGCCGACTGCGCAACGGTCATGGGCGCGGTGCGTCCCGCCACGATGACGACCGCGTCGTACAAGACGGTGGGTGGAGCGGCGGCGGAGCTGGACCGACTGGCGGCGACCATCTCAGCGCTCGGGAGCTCCGAGGGGCTCGGTGGCGGGGTCCAGAGGTGGGTGGCCGACTGGCGGGCGTGGGCGGCTGCACGCATGGCAGGGGCGCGGTCGGCGACCGCTTCGCCGGCCCAGAGAACCCCGTCAGCGGGTACCGCCGCGATGGACGCCAAGCGGGCCGACGAATACGCCAGCGCCCACGGGCTCTCGGATTGCATCCTCGCAGCGCAGGATGTGCCGGCGATCGTCCCGGTGCCCTGACAGCGACAACCGCCGGAGCGACCTGAGCTCCACCCACCTCGAAGGTACCCCCGGGCCGCCAATACGCGCCCTCGCTCCGCTCCAGCGAGCCCTCATCCGCCAAGGCACGCCGCAAGCCGGCATGGTCGGGGTACAGCGGTTTCAGCCGCTCGTTCACCTCGGCCTCGGGAAAGCGAGGTGCCGCGTTGTCGCGCCGTAGGGTCCCGCTCGTCAGCCGGCGAGCCCGAGTTGGGTCACGGCGTCGCGTTCGTCGGCCAGCTCGGCAGCGGAGGCGTCGATGCGCGCCCGGCTGAACCCGTCGATGTCGAGACCGGGGACGATCGTGTACCGCCCGCCCTCGCACCTGACCGGGAACGACGAGATGAGGCCCTCGGGCACGCCGTAGGAGCCATCCGAGGGAACGGACATCGACACCCATCCCCGATCGCCGGTGCCGAGGATCCAGTCGCGTACATGGTCCAGGGCGGCGTTGGCAGCCGAGGCGGCACTCGATGCGCCGCGGGCGTCGATGATGGCCGCACCGCGCTTCTGGACTGTCGGGATGAAGTCCTCCTCCACCCACGCCCGGTCACCGATCACCTCCATCGCCGGCCGGCCCCCCACCTTGGCATGGAAGAGATCCGGGTACTGGGTCGAGGAGTGGTTGCCCCAGATAGTGACGTCGGTGACCGCAGCAACCGGGACGGACGCCTTGGCAGCGACCTGCGCCTTGGCCCGGTTCTGGTCGAGCCGCGTCATGGCGGTGAAGCACTCGGCGGGGAGGTTGGGGGCGCTCCGCTGCGCTATTAGGGCGTTGGTGTTGGCGGGGTTGCCCACCACGAGCACCTTGATACCAGCGGCGGCGTTGTCCGACAGGGCCTTGCCCTGGACGGTGAAGATGGCGCCGTTGGCCTCGAGGAGGTCCTTGCGTTCCATGCCCTTGGAGCGGGGGCGAGCACCCACGAGCAGGGCGACGTCGGCGTCGCCAAATGCCACGTTGGCGTCGTCGCTGGTCGTGATTCCCCCCAAGAGGGGGAAGGCGCAGTCCTCCAGCTCCATGACCACGCCGCGGAGAGCGTCGAGCGCCGGCGTGATCTCGAGCAGCTGGAGGATGACTGGTTGGTCCGGGCCGAGCAGCTCACCGCTGGCGATCCGGAACAGCAGGCTGTAGCCGATCTGGCCGGCGGCTCCGGTGACAGCGACGCGGACGGGTGACGCGGGCATGCAGGCATCCTCCTGGGCAACTCGAACCGCGTTGCAACTTACGCCTCTCACCGGTCGACCGGCCAACCGCAGCGGCGACAGCCGAGACGGCTACGGCCGGGGTGGCAGCTCGGGAGCAGCGCGCGACGGCCGGTCGTCGCGCCGGGGTGGCCGCGCAGGCGGCCGCTCCTCCAACGCAGCGAGGGCCAGGTCCACGGCAACCTCGATCTGCGGGTCGCGCCCGGCAGCCCAGTCCTGCGGAGCGATCTGGACCTCCACGTCGGGCGACACACCGTGGTTCTCGACCTCCCAGCCCTCGTCCACGAACCAGAACGAGTAGCTCGGCTGTGTCACCACCGTCCCGTCGGCCAGGCCGTAGCGCATGTCGATGCCGATGACGCCGCCCCACGTGCGCGTGCCGACGAGGGGACCAAGCCCACGGTGGCGGAAGCCCTCCGAAACGATGTCGCCGTCGGAGCCGGCGTACTGGTTGCACAGCGCCACGAGCGGCCCGCGAGGAGCGTCCGTCGGGTAGCTCTCGGCCTCGAAGCCCCGGGGGTTGGACCAGGCCGACACCACCCCCGAGAGCCGCTCGAGGACCAGCTGGGAGGTGTGCCCGCCGCGGTTGTGGCGGAAGTCGGCCACGAGACCGTCGAAGCTCGTCTCGACGAGCAGGTCCCGGTTCAGCTCCGCCCAACCTTCCGACATCATGTCGGGCACGTGCACGTATCCGAGGCGGCCATCGCTGCGCTCCCGCACGGCTGCCCGCCGACCGGCGACCCACGCGTGGTACCGCAGAGGGCGTTCGTCCTCGAGGGGCACCACGGCGACCGTCCGCCGCTCGCCGCCCTCCCGGCGTACACCGAGCTCAACGACCCGCCCTGCCGCCCCCACGAGCAGGGGCCCGGGCCCCGTGAGGGGATCGACGGGGCAGCCGTCGATGGTGTCGATGACGTCCCCGACCCCCACCAGAGCGGCCTGCAGCGGGCTGCGGGCCAACGGCACGGACGGCTCGGTCGCCGGAACGGACGCCACACGCCACCCGTCGGGACCGGGCTCGATGTCGGCGCCGAGGTGGCCGACTCGCTGGTTCGCCGGGGGCCGTTCCGGACCGGACCATACGTAGGCGTGCGAGGTGCCGGTCTCGCCGAAGAGCTCCCACAGGAGGTCGTGCAACTCGTCCCGGCTGGAGATCCGGTCGGCGATGGGCCGGTAGCGGGCGACGACGGCGTCCCAGTCGATGCCGGCCATGTCCTCGACCCAGTACCGCTCCTTCATGAGGCGGGCCGACTCCTCGTACATCTGCGGCCACTCCTCCGCCGGGTCGACGGTCAGGAGGATCCGTTGCAGGTCGACGTCGAAGGCGTCGTCGCCGTCCGGGGTGGCCGGGCGGTCGGCCGGGACGAGGCGGAGCCCGCCGTCCTTGCTGACCACCAGGGCCGCCCCTCCGGCGGTCACCTCGACACCGTCGGCGCCGTCCACCAGTGTCACGACCTTGCCGGTGGCCAGATCGAGGTGCTCGAGCTTGGCCTTGGCCGGTTGGGCGTCAGGGTCGGTACGGCCCACACCGAGGTTGCCCTCGGGGGGCAGGGAGCGCCAGACCAGGCCGCCAGCGGTGGCTCGCAGGTCGGTCAGGCGGCCGGCGGCGACGGGGAGGTCCACGACCCGATCGACCAGGCCCTCGAGCTCGATCACGACGGCGACCGGCCCGCCGGCGCCCGCCACATCTGACGCGCCCGCCACATCTG
>JAJZJY010000422.1 GCA_021809885.1 Actinomycetes bacterium | reverse complement strand
CCGGCCACCCCCGGCAAGGTCGTCGGCGAGCTGCGCCACCGAGCGGGGGGCACCATGCGCGTCGAGCACCCGCTCCACCACGTCCGCCAGCTGGCCCGACGTGCACACGACGAGGTCGTGGAGCACTGCCGACCCGCATGCCCGGAGCCAGGGCTCGAGCTGGCCGGCGGCGAAACCCAGGTCCGCAAGCTCCTCCCTGACGTCGACGAGGCGGCGGACGCCACCGTCCGTCCGGAGACAGGACACCGAGCGGGAGATGAGCTCTGCAGGGTCGCGAGCCAGCCACCCCGGGCGGCCCGGTACCGGTTTGTACGGTCCGGCCAGCCAGGCTGCCATGAGCCCCGGGACGGTGTCGCAGGCACTGCCGAACCGCTGCAGTGCGTCGGCGAGGAGCTCCTCGGTGGTCACGGCTCCGAGGCACCGGCGAAGGTCGGCGACGAGCCAGGGCCACGGCGGCGGGGCGGTGTCCAGCGCAGCGCGGACCCGCCGTGCCGCCCGCCCGACCGATGTGCGGACCGCCTGGCCGGTCACCCCTCGCTGGCGCCCGATGGACTCGAAGCTCTCCGCGCCCTGGGCCTCCAGCCAAGCCACGAGCACCTCGGCCTGGTGCACGCTGGCCACTGCGCCGAGAAGGAACGCCGCGCCAGGCTCGAGGTCGACCACCCACTGCGCGTATCGCTCGACGATGTGCGCCGCCGCCGTGCGCACCTCCGCGTTTCCCCAGGAGCGGTATGAGAGCAACGCGTCGAGGAGAGGTCGGTCCGGGGCCTCTCGTTCGTGCTCCAAGAGCGCCTCGAGGTCCGAGCCAGGCCCTGCCGGCGTAAAACCCGGCAGCTCTGCGGTCATGCCGCGACCATACCGGACCGCACGTCGGCCCCGGAGGACCGAGGCACACCTGCTGGGCATCATCGTCAGGGGGTCGGCAGGTCGGCAGGTCGGCAGGTCGGCAGGTCGGCATGTCGGCATGTCGGCGACGAGGCGCGAGCTGCGCCGCCCGATCAGGGACCGGATCCGTGCCGTCCTGCGACCGATCCGGCGCAGCTCATCGGGGGACCACCTCGGCGATCCGGACCACCCGGGCGAGCGCGCGGTCGGTGGTGAGGAGGCGCATCCCGAGCTGGTCGGCCAGCTCCACGTAGAGCGCATCGGCAAGTCGCATGCGGCCCCGGCGCTGCCATGCCCCCCGGAGCAGATCGGGCACGCAGCGACGTCGGATCGGGGCCGCCGAGATCGTGGCCAGCTGCGCTGTGACGACCGCTGCCCTGAGCCTTCCGGAACGGTGCAGGCGTCCCAGGGCCGAGAGCACCTCGGCATCGAGGTGCGCCGGGGCGTGCAGCGCCGCGCCGTCGATTCGCTCTTGGACGGCAGCGCCCACCGCCTCGCCCAAGACGAGGTCGACAAGGGCCGATGCGTCGATGACCAGGTGCTCCTCGGTCACACCGGCCGCCCCGCGGACCGAGGTGCGGGGTGCGGCCACTCGTCTCCCGCCTCGGCACGGATCTCGTCCAGCGCGGCGAGCGCCTCGTCGTGGGTGACGCCCGTGCGAGGCAGGTTTCGCACCGCGTCGAGCCATGCCGTCGTGCGGCGACCGGCGAGCTCTCGCTGGAGCGCTTCGCGGGTGATGCTCGAGACGTTCAACCCGGCGTCCCGAGCCTGCTCGGCCAGCGCGTCGGGGAGGTACACGTTCACGCGGGCCGTCCACACACCGTACACACATCCGACCAGACGATGCCGGCCAGAGGAGCACCTACTGCCCGCCGCCGCGCCGGGCCCGAGCCGGAGCGACGAAGGTCCCCGGCGTGGTGAGTGGCTTCCGGGGCTGGAGGCGTCGATACCAGCCGCGCACCCCCCGGCATGCAGCTCGCCGTCGCAGGCGACTATCGCATGAGCGTTCACACGCCACGCGGTGCGAGGTGGAGGCATCGGCAGCGCGCAGGCACCCCGGGAGCAGTTGTGCCGTCGTCATGTCCCCGCTCTCCACGTCGACCAGCGCGAGCGCTGACAGGACATCGGACACCGTCTCGTGCGCGATGTGCTCAGGGCGCCGGTTCGCAGCGCGGTGGAGCTCGGCATGCAAGAGGAACGATGCCACGAGGGGTGCGACCACGCCCGGGCGGGCAATCATGACCCCAACATGACCCCAACTCCGCATTGCCACCTGAACGCGACCCCTTGCTTGGTGCGCGGCTTGCACCGTCCACTCTCGTCCCCAGAACTTCGTCGATTCCACCAAGCATTCCGGGTCGCGTTAGTCGGAGGCGACATCGCTCGCCGCGCAGCCCGGCACTAAGATCAGCACCGCGACGCACGCCAGTCCGTGCTGTCGTGTGCTGCCGGCGTGACACCGACAGCCCGGAGACATGGGGGGCAGGTCAGCATGCGGCTTCTTCGCAGGATTCTTGCATCGGTGAGTGCGATCTGCAGCGCTTGTGCGGTATCGGCGGTGATCGGCACCGGAGTAGTCGGCGCCGCGCCGGCACACCACGCTGCCAAGAGTGGCGGAGTCATCACCTTCGCCGAACAGCCAGGGTCGCCCCCCACGTACATCTTCCCGCTCTACAACGGGGCCAATTCGCAGAACTCCGACATCACCTACCTGCAGCCCCTCATGTGGTTGCCCCTCTACTGGTTCGGTCATCCCACATCAAGCGCGGCCACCATCAACTACAAGCTCTCGATGGCCGAGCCGCCCGTGTTCTCCAACGGTGGCAAGACGATCACCATGAAGCTGAAGCACTGGGTGTGGTCGACAGGTTCGCCCGTCACCGCCCGTGACCTCGTCTTCTGGATGAACCTGGTGATGAACGAGAAGACAAATTACGCCGGGTACGTACCCGGCGGTTGGATGACACATGTCGCCGGCTACTCGGCCAAAGGGACAACAACCTTCGTCCTCACGATGAACAAGACCTACAACCAGACCTACCTTCTCTACAACGGCCTGGCAACGCTCACCCCGCTCCCCCAGCAAGCCTGGGACAAGACTTCTTCGTCAAGCCCTAACGGCACATACGACACCACGTCAGCCGGTGCGAAGGCCGTGTACGCCTACTTGAATTCGCGCTCTAAGTCCCTCTCCACCTGGGATACGACACCGCTGTGGCAGGTGGTGGACGGTCCCTGGCACCTGAAGCCGACAACCGGCTTCCAGGTCACCGGCCAGGTGACCATGATCCCCAACAAGAAGTACTCGGGTCCGAACAAGCCGAAGGTCAGCGAGTTCGAGGAGTTGCCGTTCACCAGCGCCTCAGCCGAGTATGACGCCCTGCGATCGGGCAGCGTCGACTACGGCTACGTTCCCACCACAGACGTCGGGGCGCTCGGCTCGCTGAAAGCCTCTGGCTTCAAGGTGGGCCCCTGGTACGAGTGGGGGCTGACCTTCATCGGGATCCTCTTCAACAACCCGAAGTACCAGGCTCTCATGAGCCAGCTCTACATCCGCCAGGCGATGCAGACGCTGATCAACCAGCCGGAGTACATCAAGACGATCCTGGACAATTACGGCACGCCCACCTACGGGCCGGTACCGACTTTCCCTAAGACCGACTTCCTGGCCAAGGCAGAGACGAAGAACCCATACCCGTTCTCGCTGGTCAAGGCCAAGAAGCTGCTCACCTCCCATGGTTGGACGATCCACGCCGGCGGGACCGACAGGTGCAGCAAGCCGGGCACGGGCTCAGGTAGGTGTGGCAAGGGCATCGTCAAGGGCGCGAAGCTGGCAGTGCCGCTCATGTACCCGAGCGGTTTCCCCGACATCGACAATGAGATCCAGGTCATGCGATCGACACTCGCCCGCGCCGGCATCCATCTGACACTGTCGGAGGCGCCAGAGAACACCGTCCTGGCCGACGGCTATGCCTGCATCGGCAAGAAGGCGGCAACATGCCCGACCAGCTCCCCGGTGCTGTCGATCATCTCGTCGCCGGTGTACACCTACGTGCCGATCTACTACCCGGACGGGACAAGCCTGTTCGGCTGCGGCGGTGCCACCAACGGCGGGAACTACTGCAACCACAAGGTCGACACCTACCTCACACAGATCGAGTCGGAGGGAAACGCGGCGTCGATCAAGACCATGCACACGTACCAGGAGTACGTGGCCAAGCAGCTGCCCGACCTGTGGTTCCCCAACGCCGCGTACCAGATCTCGGCCATCTCGACCAAGCTGAGAGGCGTGTCCGTGTCGGCGCAGGACTCGACCGCTCACATCTACCCGGAGACATGGACGCTCAAGGCGTAGCTCCGAAGGCAGCTCGCATCTGGGGGGGGCCCGGTCGTGGCCACCACCCGACCGCCCTGGCGCGACGGCGACGACCGAGCAAGGAGGTCGCACAAGCCACGTGACCCGTTACCTCGCCCAACGGGTCGCTCAGGCGATCGCCGTCATCGTCTTGGTGACCATGATCGTCTTTGGGATCCTCCACTTCCTCCCAGGCAGCCCGGCTCGGGCGATGCTCGGAGTGCGGGCGACGCCCGGAGCCATCGCCGCGTTCAACAAGGCCAACGGCTACAACCGGGCGCTCCCGATGCAGTACCTCTTGTACCTCGATCGGCTGGTCCACGGGAACCTTGGCTTTTCGTACCACATGGACCAGTCGGTGGGCTCGCTGCTGGCCCTGGACCTCCCCAAGACCGCCCTTCTCGTGGGTGTGTCCTACGCGCTGGCCATCCTCATCGCCATCCCCGTCGGGCTGGCCCAGGCGCTGCAGCGCAACAAGCCGCTCGACCACAGCTTCACCGCCATCGCCTTCATCGGCTACTCGATGCCGATGTTCTGGCTGGCGATGCTCCTCATCGTGCTCTTCTCCGTGCAGTTCCACCTGTTCCCGGCGGAGGCTCCCCAGGGTGCGAGCGTGAGCG
>JAJZJY010000421.1 GCA_021809885.1 Actinomycetes bacterium | reverse complement strand
GCCGGCACCATCGCGCTCGCAGGACCTCTCGGCCGGAGGATCACCCAAGCCGTCGCCCAAGTCGTCTACGCCGAGACCGACGCCGGCGGGCTGCGCTACGTCTCCCGAGTCGATCTCACCGAGGAGTGCTGGGCCGTCTTCGACACGGTCGAGGTCTGGGCGAGCGCAACCGAACCGATGACACCCGGGGACCCCGACCTGGCGAGCGCGTGCGCTGCGCTGGGACTACGACTTCCATCCCCCCCACGGGGCGGCCCCCACCCGCCACAACCGAGGCACCACTGGGCCGCTGGCACTGGGGAGGGACTTTCGTGAGCCGGAGCGACGAGCGCTTTCTCGCGCTCAGTCTGCTGAGACCGGCGATCACACCTTACGCAGCGTAGCTACGGAGGTACGCGTCTACGCCGATACGCATCGGCGTAGAAGGGAAGACGCCAGCGCGGCCAGGAGCAGGGCTTCGCACCGGAATGCACATCAGGGCCACTTCAGCGCCTGGCGACGTCGTTCGACGGCCCGGATCCTGGCCTCGGGGTCGGGATGGGTGGCGAAGAGGACATCGACGACCTGGCTCAGCCATCGAGGCGCCCACGGCGGCGCTGGGGTCGATGGGAGAGTCGCGAGCCAGCTGGTCACCGCTTCGTGGCCGAGGATAAAGGCGGCGAAGCGGTCGGCGTCGCGCTCGTCGCGCCGGCTGAGCGCGGCCATGCAGACCAGGACCGCCATGGTGGCGAGGAACCCGGCGGAGAGCAGGCCCGCGACGGCGCCGCGCAGGCCGTGGCCGAGAGCGCCGAGACCGGCGAAGGTAGCCGTGAAGACCAACGCAGGTGCGGCTACGAGGCTCGCTCGGCGCAGGAGCGGGGTGTGGCGGGCATGTCCCAGCTCGTGGGCCAAGATCACCGCCAGGCGCTCCTCGGGCTCCGCCGGCGTCTCGCAGCCGAGCTCGATGCGCCCGACTCCCCTTCTCCAGCGGAACCGGCCGCCGGTGGACGACAAACCGAAGGTCTTCGCCGGGCAGACCACGACCGCTACGGCGGGCCGGTGTGCTCTCTCGGCCAGGCTCGCGACGATCGCGTCGATCGACGGGGACGCCGAAGTGGACCCGGACAGGGCACGAAGGCGGCGCGGGCCGGGCTGTGGTGGTAGCTGGTTCCGGCTCGGACGGTCAGGGGCGGCGGGCATCGACTCATCACGATGCCACCTGGCGATGTGGCCGACGCGGCTCTGGCTCTCCCGGCTATCGTTCGTCCGTTCGTTGCATACGTTCGTTGCATACGTTCGTTTGTCTTGATCGTTCGTACGTGCGGGTGTAGGGTGGGGTCATGTCCGACGTCGAGAACACCACCCCTGTAGGGGAACGCCCCCCGACCGGTGGCCGGGTCCGCCAGTACGAGAACGGTGCCGAGCGGGCCCGGGCGTGGCGGGAGCGCCAACGTGAACGGCAAGCCGCCGGCGTCCAGGTGCGACCCGCCCCTACCCCGGATCTCGCCGAGGCGAGCCTCGGACTGGTCCTCGATCGGCTCCCCGAGGTCGCCCGCTCCCATCTCCAAGCCATGGCCGAGCTCGTCGCCCAGGTCGAAGACGCCATCGGCGCGCTCGGCGATCCTGAGGCGGTCGCGGAGTCCTTGGCCAGCGCGAGAGCCGAAGCGGCCCGCCAGGTCGCCGAGGCGGCCGAGGCCCTCGCCAAGGAGCGCCAGGCGCGCTCTGCAGCAGAGGCGGCCCAGCGCGACGCTGCCCGGGAGCGAGTCGAGGCCGAGGAGGCAGCCAACGCTGCCTTCGAGCAGGCAGAGACCCTCCAGGCCGCGCTTGAAGCCGCCCGGGCTGAGACCGCCCAGGTCGCCGAGGCGGCCGCTGCTTCCGAGAGATCCCACCGCGAGGCCCTAGAGGCCCTTCGAGCCGAGCACGCAGCCGAGGTGGCGCGAATCCGGGCCGAGGCCGAGGAGGCGCTCGTCGAGGCTGCCAGAGCCGCTGAAACCGGGCTGGTAGAAGCCCAAGCAGCCCGGGCCCGGGCCGAGGGCGTCGCTGAGGCCGCCCGGGAGGAGCTGGTCGCGGAGCGGGCAGGTTACGACAAGGCCCTGGCAGATCTGCGTGCCGAGCACGCCCGGGCGCTCGAGGCGGCGCGGGCCGAGGTCACCGAAGTGCTCACCGCTCGCCATGGCGCCGAGCTGGACGGCGTCCGGGCCCGAGCGGAGGGAGAGGTCGCACGAGCCGAGGCCCGAGCTGCCGGCGCCGCCGAGCTGGCCGAAGCCCGTTCGGCTGAGCTGTCCCGTCTCGTCGCCCAGGTCGAGGATCTGCGCGCCGAGCTGGCCCGGACCAGGGACGAGGCTCGTGGCGCCGGTGCTCAGCCACGATCCGCTCCGCCCCGCCGGCGCCCCCAGAGCTGACCCGCTCCCCCACTGGGGGCCCCGCGGCCAGCTCCCTAGTCGGGCCGGAGTCTGGCTGACGCGCACCGGCACCGGCTGCGCACCCACCGGCATACGGGGCAACACCCGCAAGGCATCGTGTCGCTTTGGATGCAGCCGATCTCGGTCGCATCCGCGGCGTGGTGCCACAGGCACTCCTCGATGGCCTGCTCGCCTGTTCCCCACTGGTAGCGGATCATCGAGCCTCCCTGTACACCCACCAGGCTACCACGTAACTACTGACATACTGAACAGCGTATCGGCGTAGATACGGGGGAGCGGAGGTACGCCGGTACTGAGTTACGTGCTAGGGTGTCGGGCTATGGCCGTGATCGCCGTGGTCGCCCTCAAAGGCGGGGTGGGCAAGACCACCACCGCCGTGTACCTGTCGCTGGTGATGGCGGCAGCCGGGCAGCGGGTGGTGCTCGCCGACGCGGACCGCCAGGCAAGCGCGCTGCGCTGGGCGGACGAGGCTGGCGGGCTCGGCACCGATGTGCTCACCGTGGGGGCGACGACCCCAGAGGCTCTGCGGGGGTTGCGGGAGCTGGCCGGGGGAGCGGAGGTCGTCATCGATACCCCGCCTGGGGACCTGCGCCTCGTCCGGGCGGCCCTGTCCCGGGCCGATGTGGCGCTTATCCCGGTGCGGCCGACCATGTTGGACCTGGACCGCCTGGGCGAGACCCTCGACGAGGTCGCCAACGCTGCGGTGCCGGGGGTGATCTTGCTCACCCAGGTCCGCAGCCGCACTCGGAGCCTCGCCGGAGCCCGTAGCGCGCTCGACGAGCTGGGCTTGCCGCTGCTCGACACGGTGATCCCCGCTCGCGAGGCGATCGCGGCGAGTTTCGGTGACGCCCCGGACTCAGAAGGCCTTGACACCTACCGCCAGGCGCTCGGCGAGCTCCACGCGGCGCTGACCACCACGACGGAGGCACGATGAGCCCGAAGGATCTGAGCGCACGCATGCAACAAGTGGCCACCCGGGCTCGCCCCGGCCGACCTGGCGTCGACGAGCCGCCGGTGTCGCCGGCTGCTGAGGATGTGTCGCCGGCGGTGGGCGAGCCGCGCACGCCGGGCGCCGGACGAACCCATCGTGTGACGGTGGACCTAGACGACGGCGCCTACGCGCTCCTCCGGCGGACCGCACTGGACTGGTTCGTCCCGGGTTCCGCGGTCTTGCGTGCCCTGATCGCCGAGATGGCCGACGACCCCGACCTGGCCGGGCGGGTCCGCAGCCGGTCCCAGCAGCGCTGACCCCCCCAATGGGAAGCGCGGGTGAGGTCGCGAGCGGCCTGAACTTCCGAGCGTGATGGGAGTGGTGAGGAGCCGTGGTTGGTAGTTGCTATGGCAGCTGGGCCTGGGCTCCGACGCGAGTGACGTGGGTGCGTAGGTACTGAAGTACTGAGTTACGTAGTTCCCACCCCCTTTGCGCTGTTGTGTACCGGGGAGGGCGAGTCCGCGCGGCTGGGGGTTGGGGGGTCTTCTGATCTTCAATATCTTCCACGCGCGTCGAGCCTGTTCAGCGCGGCCGCACGATCGCGTTGTCGCGGGTGGCGTTTGCGAAGTCGCATGTGTGCGTTGCGAACTCGCAGATGTGGAGCAGCGGCTCGCCTTCCTCGTCCCCGAGTCTGGGCTAAACCCGGGCTCTCTGTGCCCTTACGGGCCGCCGGGCTGGCCGGGGCAGGGGTCTGAGGGCGGACCGGGTCCCATTGGAGGCGCGCCGAAACCGCCGGGGGTGTGTACCGGCGGCTTCAGGCGTTCTGGTTGCGGAGGCGTTCGGCGAGACTTGGGCCTGCCCGGGCCTGGGGGAGGCTGCCCGGCGGGCCGTGGGTGTCCTCGTGGCGAGAAGCGATGCCTGTGATGTCGAGGGCCTCAGGAGCACAAGGACGATCCGCCCAGCGGGCGGCGAGGCCAGCTGGGTCGAGGTCGGGGAAGTGGGCGATCAGATCTGCGAGCGCCGCGTGGATATGCGCCGCCACCGGTAGGGGGCGGGCGGCGATCACCGCGGCCAGACCCAGTTCGGCCCCGCTGGGCACCCGGGCGAGCACGGAGGCGAGCCAGCGGTCCTCCCCCGCGGCTCCTTCCCGGCGCCGTTCCTCGTCGACTTTGGCCTCGGCTCGGCGTTGGCGCTCGGCTGCCTCGGCCGCCCGGCGTCGCTCGGTTTCGTCGCGGGCGGCGAGGATCTCGTCTTTTACCTGTCGCGCCCGGGTGACGAGCACTGCCATCGGGTCGGCCGCCCCCGCGAGACTGCCCCGTGCAGCCAGGCGCTCGAGGAGCGCTGGGGCGCTGATCCCGGCGTTGAGCGCGTCGGCGAGAGCGGCGAGCAGGGCGGGGGAGGGGCTGGTGCCGAGGCCGTGGTGGCCGACGAGCTTTGCCGCAACCTCGCCGGCCGGACCCGAGCCGCGCTCGGCTTCTCGGCGGGTGGCCCGCCGCTCGCGCCGGCGTGGTTGAGCGGGGGTGGTCGGTGTGACCAGAGC
>JAJZJY010000420.1 GCA_021809885.1 Actinomycetes bacterium | reverse complement strand
GGCAGCCAAGACCGGGCTGAGCAGAAGCATCTCCGACGCGGGCTGGGCACAGTTCCGCTCGATCCTCGCAGCCAAAGCGGAAGAAGCTGGGCGGCAGATGATCGGCGTGGACCCCCGGCACACCTCCGACCGTTGCGAAGCCTGCGGGCACGCGGCCAGGGAGAACCGCGTCAACCAGGCGGTGTTCAGATGCGTCCGCTGTGGGCACGAGGCCCACGCCGACGAACACGCCGCCCGCAACATCCTTCGGGTTGGACTGGCCCATCCGGACGCGCAAGCGGCCTGAAAAGAAGCTGGCGGCTTCAGCCGTCAGAGAAGTCACCGGGCCAGTCTGGTCGCTGCGACCACTGGCGGTCCACCACAAGCAGTTCTCGGTGCCTTCACCTGCTCCGGGCCAACGCAGATCGACGCTACGATGAGTCGCTCCGAGTGACGGCCTCCTGCCCAGCTCGGAGCCGCCGGGTTCGCTTGACTGGGCGCCCCGGCCCCATCGTCTAGAGGCCAAGGACACCACCCTCTCAAGGTGGAGACACGGGTTCGAATCCCGTTGGGGCTGCTCGAACAAGTCTATTTCAAACGGCAAGTTGGTCAGCAGCTCGCCAGAGTGCTTGATCTCCGCCAGCAATCCTGCCAACGCTGGCCCCGCTTGGTTGCTTGCTTGGTTGCTTTAGGTGAGCCGATCCGCGCAGGCCGATCCGGGTGGTTCGCCGGGACAGATACGACCCGTTCACCCACCCAGGGGCGGTGACCGGGCCACCGGCAGGCTCAGTGCTCCTGGCCCATGCGATTGAGTAGAAGGGCTGCGAGCAGGCCGGGGGTAGAGGACGGCGCCGTCCGCCTGATACAACCGCCCGTGTAATGTGACGTGCTCGCCGGCGAGCAGGCGCCGGATGATCTCGAACGACTCCTCGAAGCGAGAGGCCCTCTGGTCGAAGGGCAGTCCGAATGCCGAGAGCTCTTCGTTGTTCCAGCCCGATCCCACTCCGAGGATCATTTGTCCACCGCTTACCTCGTCGGCTGTGGCAGCCATCTTCGCAACTAGACCGGGTGCACGAAATCCCGCGCAGGTCACGAGCGGCCCGAGACCGACCCGCTGCGTCGAAGCGGCGAGTCCGCCAAGAAGGGTCCACGCCTCCCAGGGGCCGCGCTCCGAGCGCTCGTCGTCGCGGCAGTGGAGGTGCGCGATGAACGGGTCCCAGCTCGCCGCCCGAGGACAATCCACCGCTTCCGCGAGCGCTATCGGTAGCGTTCCTGGCAGCCGTCAGAACGGAGGGGCCGAGGAGCTCTTCGCGCTCGGCCAGCTCGCCGGGGCGGCCCGACTCGCGAACGAGCTGCTGCGGTCCGATTCTGACGACACCGAGGCGCAGCATGTCTATGCGGTGGCTCTGGGGGCCGTCGTCGCGCGTCAGGGCGAGCCACCAGAGGGTGGATCCTGCACGCGCCGAGGCCGCGGACGCTCTGGCCGCCCTTCGGGTCCCGAGGCGCGCCTGTTAGCGGGATTTGACGATCGCTCCTTGCTTTCCTGGCTGGACGGCTCCCTGCTCGAAGTCGTGGTCGAGAAGCACGTCGCCGACTGGCTCGAGCGCGCCACGCCCGAACCGGACAGCAACGCGCATGAACGGGTGGCCGAGCCGACCCAGCGGGCCGACCCGGCTGCGACGCGCATGGCCCTGGAGCATGCCTTGATCACCGGCGAGGACGGCGACGACGAGGACTCCGTGCTGGCCCTGTTCGCCGACGCCCCAGGCGCCGCGCCACGTCTCGCGGCCGCCGCCCGATCGTGGCTGGAGCACGCGCACTACGGCCTCTGGCAGGTCACCGACCCCTGCCCCCGTCCCGGTGTCTGGCTCACGGACCTTGTGAGCGCTACCCGGCGCTACGTGCAGCTCTCACCGGACCAGGCCGAGGCGCTGTTGCCATGGTCGGTGCTGGCAGGGTCGCTCGTCCCGATCGAGGGAGTCTGGAGGACAACCGGCGGCTTTGCCCGCCTCACGCCCGAGGAGGGCGACGTCCTCTGCGCAGCAGTCGGTACGCTCGGCCAGAGCCTTGGACTGTTGCCGAAGGGACTCCGGAGCCCGCTCAGCCCTCCCGGCCCGGAGTTCCGCCTCGGCGTGCTGGTCGGCCAGCGAGACCCGCTCGCTCCTGCTTCGGCCCGTGCGCCCTCGACGGTGCTTGGTTGGATCCTGCCCGAGCTGCTCGCCACGCTGGCCTGGGCAAAGCGCCAGCCGCTGCAGCTGACGAACACCGATGGGGAGCCACTCTGCCTGATCACTGCCACCCCAGAAGTGACCGACGTCGATGAGACCTGGGCACGACTTGGCCTGCATCGAGACATCGAGGAGGACGGAGAGGAAGTCCTCTGCTGGTGGGGCGGGGACGTGGGCGCGGCCGAAGTGACGATGATGCGCGCCGACCTCGAGTCCGTGGCAAGCGGGCTTGACACAGCAGAGCTCGATGCTCACACGCCCCGCTGGCTGAGGGGCCAGATCCGGCGCAACGGCGCCAGTCTCGTCGTCGAGGTCAACTCCGAGCCTCGTCTAGATTCCTTCCTCGACCTGCTGGATACCCTTGGTGAGCACGCCGATGTGCTCGAGCAGACCCGCGTCGAGCCGGACCTCGACCTCCCCCTCTTAGGGGGTCGACCCGTCCCCCGGCCCATGGAAGATGGGGTTCGCCGCGCCTGGGCGGCGAGCTGGGTCGACCAGGCGCTGCCGGCGCTGGGCGGGCTCACTCCCCGCGAGGCTGCTGTCGACGAGCTGCACTGGATCGATATCGAAGCGCGGTTTCGCACCCTTGAGCACGACGCCGCGCTCTCAGGGGAGGGCGGCGAGCTGGGTCGACCAGGCTCCGCCAGGAGCTGGACCTCGGCCCCGATGCTCAGCTACCCCCGGCGGCGCTTCGGTCGCGCCTTGGGCGAGCGGGGTGAATGCGTCTCCCCACGCGAGGGAGGTGGCTTGCCGTGTTCGTGCCCGCGGGCTCTACGCTGACTGCGTCTCCCCACGCGAGGGAGGTGGCTGGTGGCATTCGAACAGGCCGTACACCTGGCCTTGCCCGCTACTTAGCGCCTCGTCGGCGATCATCACGAGGTGCCGGCCCTTGGTCTCGCGCATGCGGCGGCGGAATACCGCCAGGGCCGGGCTGGAGGTGGCAACTTCCATTACCAGCTCTGCCCCGTTCTTGCCGACCACCGTGATGGCGGACTGCCCGTCGGGGACTTCGACGACGGCGATGCCGAACGGATCGAGCTCGGCGATCTTCGCCGCGATGCGGTCGCCCGCGCGGCGCTTTGTCAGAACTGCGACCAGGGGGACTTCGCTGCCCGCGGGGACCGGCGCGTCAGATGGGGCCGGGCGATGAAGCCGGGCGTCTCCGCGCATCTCCGCCAGTGCCGCCCATGTGAGGTGGCCGAGGACGACCGCAGTGCCTACTGGCACCAGCTCGGAGCCGACACGGTGGACCCGAAGGCCCGACAGGGCTTGCTCGTCTGGTTGGGGTCGCTGGCAGATGCCAAAGCTCGCACGCTGGCCGCCGGCGAGGAGCACCGAGCCGGTAGTGGTCTGCCTCGCAGGGTGGGCGAGGATCGGGCCGCGGGCATCGTGGGCGAGCACCGCGGCGATTGCGACGGTCAAGCGCTGAGCCCCTGCTCGGTCGAGGTCGCTTCCCTCGTCTGGCCCGGCGCTGAGGAACGCGGGGACGAGCTCCGCGTCCGTGGGCCAGCCGTAGCGGACCGCCTTCGCGGCGAGATCGGCCGGCTGCTCACCGGGTGGGTCGAGCGCGCAGATAAGGGTGCCCGCCGGCGTCGGTACCGCCTTACCCGGCTCGAAGTCGCGCACGCCAGCAGGGGCTGCCTCCCCCGGGTAGAGGACGAGGCCGCGTTGCAGGCCCGCGTTGCCCATGACCACGGCCACGTGCCGCCCGCTCTCACCGGCGACGGTGAGCTCGAGAGCCAGGTCGATCCCGTCGCTCCAGCGGGTCCACGGCCCGGTCCGGAAGTAGGCCAGTGTCTGGTCGAACAGCAGTTGCCAGTCCTCCGGCCCGGGGGGCTCTTCGGGCTGTGCCCGACCAGCCATGTGCCCGATGAAGGAGTCGAAGATGTCCTCCGCCTCTTGACCCGGGGCCACTTCGGTGATCGGTGGGAGCGGTGTGCTCGGCGCCAATCCGCCGAGCACATCGGCCACCTGTGCGGCCACTCCCGGGCCGCACAGCACCCGATCGGGCTGGCCAGGGGCGAGGTGCCCAGCGGGCTTGCTCAGCGCGGTGGTGAACGCGGCGGCGAGTGCCTCTATGTCGCTCGGAGCCACCGCGACCCCGCGCACGAGGCCGGTGCTGACGTCGAGGACCAAGGCGGCCTGGAGCTGAGCGTGACCGCGGACGTGGACCGCGTATGAGACGTCGCCGACGAGCACGAGCCAGGCTCTATCGGGGTTGGCCACGACCACCAGTATTGCCCTAGGACGAAGCGGACCCGTCCATGCGCAGATGGGTGCTCGACGAGGCGCCGACGGCCGCCAGGTGGCGATCTGTCAAAAGTGATTCCGCACGAAGGACCGCCGACAGATCGGCCCCCGATACCTCTCCTGAGGGCGCGAGCCCGAGCCCGCGCTCGGCCAAGGCGGGGTCGAGCCAGTACCCAGGTGCCTCCCCGGCACCGAGGTAGTACTCCTCAGGCCCGGCCACCTCGCGGAGGTAGTAGTCCTCAGAGCCAGGACGGAGCTTGCCGATGCTAAGCACCGTGACTCACTCGGTGCCAGGAGCCATGTCGAGAAGTCCCACGAGCGCGACTCTTGGCACGACGATCCGCCGCCCCAGGCGGAGCGTGGGCAGCTCTCCACGGGCGGCGAGCTCGTAGCCAAGCGCGCGGGAGATGCCGAGGAGCGCGG
>JAJZJY010000419.1 GCA_021809885.1 Actinomycetes bacterium | reverse complement strand
TGTCGGTAACCACATTCTCCCAGGTCGGAGGGCACATTTCGCGGATGGTCACCCGTCAGATGCCCGCCCGATCGGTGGATCCCGGCTTAGAGACACGACTTTTACTTAACTTAACTTAACTTAACTCAGCTTAGCTTAGCCCTGATCTCCACGATCTCCACCCTCACTCACGAACTACCCCCACGCGATGGGAGGTAGTCATCCACTACCACCATCCCAGCTACATCAGCTGGGACAACTTCAACGCCAACCAGCGGCAGCTCGCCGCCAACCGACCCCAGCGCGGCGCCCGGCCACCGCGCGAAGGGCTCCGCGCTGCTCCAAGGCGTAGTCGCCTGCGGGCACTGCGGGACCGGCATGGCTTCTACTACTCCAGCGCCGAGACCGCCCACTACCGGTGCCGCTTCCGGCGCGACCAGACCCACACCCCGGGGTGCTCCAGGGGAACTTCACGCAGCGCAGTTCGCTCGCGGTCACCTGCTGGTGAGGAGCCAGCCGGTGACGGTGAGGCGGCCCGTGTGGACGGCTGCGGTCATGGTGATGGTGTAGGTGCCCGGGTCAGGCCCGCCGGCGAGCTCGACCGTGGAGGCGACGGTGGCGCCGGTGACAGTGGAGCCCTGTACGTGGAGGGTGGGGGTGACCGGACCGGGGACGCCGGTCACCGTCGCCCCGTCGAGGGGGGCGGCGTCGGCAGGGGGCACGCCCGGAGCGACCCGGGACCACAGCGACGGGGAGCGCTCGGCGACCTGCAAGGCACCGAAGTACAGCTCGAGGGCCGACCCGGCCGCGTTGATCGACCGGTTGCTCTCGCTCCACGCCGTACTCGGGGTGCCGGCGTGGAGGAGCCGGCCGAGCGGCGCGGTCGTGGTCACCCGGGGTCCGACCTCGGCCACCACAGATGCGGGGAGCGACGTGGGCAGCGTGCCTGCGGAGGTGCTGAGCGTGGGGCGCGGCCGGTGGACCAGGGTCACCTTGGTGAGCACCGCTGTGACCTCGTAGCGCTCGGAGGTGAGGAACAAGGCGTCGAGCGGGTAGCAGGTGACGAGCACCAGGCGGGGGGTAGTGGTGTTGTAGACCGGCGACCCCGCCCGGACGACCCTCCCGGACGTCACGGTGTACCAGCGGGTAGCGCAGCGACCCACGAAGGCGACCTCCTGTCCGGGCCGGAGGTGGTTGATCCGGCTGAACCACGAGATGTCGTGTGCGACCAGCACGGTCGTGCCGACCTGGTCCGGCCAGGAGCTCGCTGGGACGTGGCCGACGGCGTCGGCGAGCTGGCTCTCGGCGTCACCCTGGGCGACCGGGGCGTCCAGGCCGACGGAGGGGGCCTCGACCAGGCCGGCCGGCCTCCCGGCGACGGTCGGGTCGGAGGGGTGGCATGCCGAGGCGATCCGGGCCGGTGTCACGCCCGACGGCGGGGAGGGCACGGGTGTCGTGACCCCGACGACGCCAGCTGGCGGCGCAGAGCGGCGGCCCCGGTGTCGGAGTGGACGTAGAAGCCGGCGATCGACGCCAGGATCGCTGCCGCCGCCCCGAGACCGGCGACGGTGACCGCGGGCTACAGCCACCGTCGGTTGGGAGGTCTCCGGTGCCGGGGCGTGCTCGGCGTGTCGGCAGGTCCGGTGTCGGGCAGGGGATCGCCTCCTTCGGGGCCCTCAGGATAGCGGGGGGTGGACCCCGGCCCGGCCAGCGGGGCCGACCAGCGGAGCGTCCTCGCCGGCGGCGAGGGAGGCCACGACCGGCGCCGGCTCCACCCCGGCAGGCCGTGCTCGGCCCAAGGCGGGGGGGCGCAGCGACCAGGCGGTCACCCGCAGGAGGGCTTCGGCGGCGATCGCAGCCGACATCTTGGAACTGCCCTCGGTCCGGTCGACGAAGCGGATCGGTACCTCGGCGATCCGCCCTCCGGCGAGGGCGGCTCGGAGGGCCATCTCGATCTGGAAGGCGCAGCCGTTGGACCGGACCCCGTCGAGGTCGACTCGGCGCAACAGGTCGGCGCGGTAAGCCCGGAACCCGGAGGTGAGGTCGGCGACAGCCAGGCGGAGGGCGAGGGAGGCGTATCGGTTGCCGATGGCCGACAGCGCCCGGCGCTGCCAGCCCCAGCCGGGGATCTCGCCGCCGGGCACGTAGCGCGAGCCGATCACCAGATCGGCGTCCTCCAGACCGGCGAGGAGGACCGGGACGATCGCGGGATCGTGCGATCCGTCGGCGTCCATCTCCACGACAACGTCGTAGCCCCGTTCGAGGCCCCAGGCGAACCCCTCCAGGTAGGCGGTGCCGAGACCCTGCTTGCCCGCCCGGCGCAGCAGGTGCAGGCCGGGGGAGCGCTCGGCGCGTGCCGCTACGAGCTCCCCGGTGCCGTCGGGACTGGCGTCGTCGACCACCAGCACGTGCAACGCCGGGGCGGCAGCGTCGAGGACGTCGAGGGCCCGGACGATCGTGGCGGCCTCCTGGTAGGTGGGGATGACCACCAGCGCCCGCGGGTCGCTTCCGTGCCCTCTCTTCCCGTGTGTGGGGCGCTCGTCCCCCGCTTCGGTCATCGTATGGCTCCGACCCCTTCCTGGCCGTCGTCCCAGAGGGATATCGACAATGCGCGCGCGTAGCACCACGTTCAGTGGGATAGGCTAGCAGCCTCTCGGTGAGCGATGGCAGAACGGCTCTCCATGGAGGACGGGCGGCGTGGGCCCTTCGCCCAATGGAGGTGGCGGGGAGACGAAACCGCAGCCCAAGTCCTCCACTGTTGGGCACAGGAACCTCCGGCAGCTAGGGTCCGCGGGTGGTGCACGACGGCGTGGGACCGGCCCGGGTGGCACGCCGGGTGCTGCGCCCGACCGGCACGGAGCTGGCCCCGGCGTGGCGGGGCCGGATCCACCGCTGGGCAGCGCTCGTGTCGGTGCCGGCGGCGGTCGCGCTGGGCCTGCACCGTCCCACCCCGGCCACCTGGGGTTACGGCGCCGGCCTCGTCGCCCTCTTCGCCGTGAGCGCCGCCTACCACCTCGCCCCGGTCTCCGCCGCCGCCCGGCAGCGGTGGCGGCAGGCCGACCACGCCGTGATCTACCTGTTCATCGTGCTGTCCTACATCCCGTTCTGCCAGCAGGCCGTGGGCGGAACGCTCGGGGCGGTACTACTCGGCGTGAACCTGGCGGCGGGTGCCGCCGGTCTCGGCATGAAGCTGTTCGGCTTCGGGCACAGCCGTGTGGTCGGGGCGGTGCTCTACGTGGTGCTCGGCTGGATGGCGGTGATCGCTCTGCCCGCCGCCGTAGGCACCCTGCCGGCTGTCGAGCTGGCCCTCCTCGCCGCCACCGGCCTGCTCTACACGCTGGGCGCGGCGATCTTCGCCCGCCGCTGGCCGGACCCGCTCCCCGCTGTCTTCGGCTACCACGAGATCTGGCATGCCTGCGTCGTCCTGGCGTCGGCGTGCTACTTCGCCTTCGTCTGGCACCTGCCGTACTGAGCGACACTGGCGGAGATCGGTGGCCGAGCGCTCACCCATGTCGAGGCGCCGGGCGAGCTGCGACACGCTGACGTTCCCGCCGGCGCTGCTTGATCCGGTAGCGATGTTCGACCTCGACGGCTTCAAGGCTATCAAGGACACCAGCGGCCACGACACCGCCGATTGGCCAGCCCGGTGAGCGGGTCCTTCCGCGCGGCAACCCGCAGCACGCTCATCAGGCCGGACACGACCGCTGCAGCCACTGCCGCGACCCTTTCCGCATCCGGGGGCCTGGTGCGCTGCGCCAAAGGCCTGGTGGTGCAAGCCGACCACTCCTGTGCCGACGCACCCGCCCACGAGGTGCTCGTCTACCCGGGGGGACAGGGCACCCGAGGCCACCCCACGGCCAGGCGCAGCTCGACGGTCCCCCGACCTGCTCGCCGAGCTCGACGCGAGCCTCGACGTGCGAGCCGACGAACGCTTCATCGACGACGGGGACACCATGATCGGCGTCATGTCGGAGACGACGTTCGTGAACACTCCCGAGCCGCCGTACGTCGCCGTCATCTTCACCTCGACCAGGACCGACGGCGACCACGGATACGCGGCAATGGCGGAGTCGATGAACGAGCTGGCAGCGCAACAGCCGGGCTTCTTGGGTGTGAAATCAGCCCGAAATGGCGTCGGGATCACGGTTTCCTACTGGGTCGACCACATGGCTGCACGCGCGTGGAAAGAGGTCGCTGCGCACAGTGTTGCCCAACGACGCGGGCGCGAAGTCGGGTACCAGGACTACCGAGTGCGGGTCGCCACGGTCCATCGGGACTACAGCACGAACTCTTCGCTCTTCGGCGACGGACCCCGGTAGGGCGACGCCCAGGGAGTGTCACGGGCAGCGACAGCTGCGCCGTTGGCGGATCGCCTTGCGGGCAGCGCCGGTCAGTTCCGTGCGGTGCTGGCAGCCTTGATGAACGCCATCAGGGCGGGCGACGGACCGCCGTGCTGCGCCTCGATCCGCTCCGCGTTCTCGGCGTACATCCGGTACAGCGAGGCGCGAAGGCCCTCGTCGCCGCCGTGGAACTGCTCGAGCAGGCCCATCCACTCGACTGCCAGCTCTTGCGCCTCGGTCGAGGACGGGTCGACGCCGGCGTCCACGGCGGCTTGCACCCGGGCGATGAGCGGCGGCCAGGCCGCTTCTACCTCGGCGATGGCCGGCTCGCCCAGGGTTGCCCGGCGCTCGGCCAGCTGCGCCAGCTGCTCGTCACTGAAGTACTGCTTGATCGTGTCGTCCACGGTGATCACCTTTCGGATCAGTTCCAAGAAGTCGGTGACCGAGGCCGCCTCGCCGCTTCTCTTGGCGGCCGCCACGGTGGCGAGCTGCGCCCGAAGGGTCCGCAGGGCGACGAGCTGACGGTCCAGGTAGTCCCGGTGAGCGTCGAGCAGTTCCTCGA
>JAJZJY010000418.1 GCA_021809885.1 Actinomycetes bacterium | reverse complement strand
TGGGCACAGCTCCGTGGATCGCACACCATATGGGGCAACCCCCCTGAAACGCCTCGTCAGCGAGCACGAACCCAGCGCTCTCCGCGCACCCCTCGCCCCACACGCAGCGCGCACCGCCGGCCCGCGATCCGCTGGCCGGATCGAGCGGATCGGGGGGCGCGAGTGGTCCCGGCCATTCCGACTATCGGTTTATTCAATGGCCGCCCGCCCATGGAGCCGAAGAACTTCGCATCGCCGAAGCTGAAGATACCGCCATCTGATGCTACGAAGCAGTAGCCTGCCCCGTCAGGGGTAGCAGCGATGCCAACTATTGGAGCATTCAGGAGCTTCGCACCCATGGATCCGTAGAACCTCGCGTCGCCGAATGCAAACAAGCCCCCCAGTTTCCCTTTGCCGAGAGCACAGGAGCCGTAACTACGGTGCAGCACCGTAGCCGTCAGTGGGGATGCACGATGCGGGCGGCTGGGAGCCATCGAGCGGCAAGGCGGTCGATCCGGGCCCAGTTGACACGGCTTTGCTGGCTACGGCGCTTGAGCGCCCGATGTCAGAGCCGTTTCACCTGGTTACGAAAGGCCGGATCGACGGAGCCGGTGGCAACAGTAGGCGATGTCGATGCCGGCCCCCAGGATGATCATGTGGCGCTGGCCTCAGCGCTCACTGGCGGCGTACCCGGTTCTCGACGGTGACCGCAGGCTCGAAGGTCTGTGAGGAGCCGTCTGACCCGTGACATCGACGGTTGAACACCGAACTGACATGGTTTCCCATCGGAGGTCGCTCCCTCCGGCCACGTGGCGAGCAGCCCCACCTTTCTTGGCCGGCCGCGGTTCAACCTGCGCCGGTAGACGTTGCTCGTGGAGGCGTCGCGCCGCGCTCAGCCTGGAGCGCACGTACCCATGACCGGTGATGACTGCCATGTCAGATCAGGCGTCCGACTTCATCGGCGAAGCCGGGTACGCCGGCACCGGGCGAGAGCCGAGCGATCAGATCGACTGGCGTGAGGGCAGGTTGGCGGGTGTGGGCAGCTTGCACTCGGAGGACATCGAGCACGATCCTCGGGGCGAGGTCGAGCTGGTCGAGCAGGAAGTCGTCGGGATGGATGACCTCGCTGTTGAGCGGCCCGAGCACGTCCATTGGATAGTCGCTGACGTTTGCCGTGACGATGGCGTCAGCCCGGCCGCCCATAGCGGCGGCTACGACGTGGCGGTCGTCAGCATCGGGGAGCGTCACGGTGTGCTCCAGGTTCTCCCATCCCTCGACGGTGGCGTCTTCGAAGGCGTCGTCCATGGCAGCGAATCTGCGCTGGACTCGTTCGGGTGGAATCTCTGGATGGATGTCGATGATGGCGTCCATGGACTCGGCGACGATCCGAGTGCTCCACAGCGGCCGGTAGAGGTCGCGTTCGGCGAGCCGTAGCAGCGTGTCGGCGAGTGCGATTGGCACGAGGACGCACGCGTCGAGAACCACTGCATAGCGAGCCACGAGGTCACCCGCCGGCGGCGGGCCGGGCCCGACGTCGGCGAGCCGCGCCGAGCGCGCTGACGTAGTCACCTCGTGTGCCGTCGTAAAGCCCCATCTCGCCGGCCTCCTTGGTGAGCTGGTCCAGAACTGTGCGACGCTCCGCCCGGCGGCGGTGCTGGAAGTCGATGAGGTCTTGGAGACGGACTCGGCGGTGGCGGTTCGGCTTCTCGAAGGCGATGGCGCCGTCTTCGAGAAGCTTGACGAGGGTGGGGCGGCTGACCCCGAGGAAGTCGGCCGCCTCCTGGGTGGTGAAGAGCAGGCCTTGGGGGGCGACGAGCGTCGCCTTCCCCTGTCGCGTGACGTCAACCACCTGGCGCAGGACGCGGAGGACCTCGGCGGGAAGCGCGACCTGCTCCCCGTCAGGCCCGAGAAGCAGGCCTGGCTCGGTGTGGCCCTCGAAGAAACGGGCGATGTCGAGGAGCTGGTCGAGGTTGTCGGGAGGGAAGACGACATCCTCGTCGCGCCCGTGTTCGACGGTGCCAGTCGAAGGTCCGCTGGTAGCTCGGCCGGCGGGGGTCATGACCTCCATGATAGCACAAGTCGAAAAAAACGAACGCCACCTCGTCGGGACCAGTCTGGCCGACCAGGGTCGACTGCTGGCGGGATTCGGTCCACCGTGCGAGCCGTCGATTACCGCCAGAGGTTCAGAACCTGAGCAGGCGTTGCCCTGGGGCAGTGACCTATGCAGAGCTGCCTACCATCACATTCGCAGGATCTGAGGTACAAAGCCGCGCGAGTATGTGACGTCACCTCCACTCGAAACCACCTGGCCAGACCGCTAAGCATAACCGCTGACCGGCTGTGGGGGCCCATTGCTTGCTCAACGGGACTCAAGTGACACCGAAACCCTCGGCGTGAGTCCCGTTGACGCCTCGTCAGCACGAGCCCAGCACCCTCCGCGGCCCCATCCCCCCAGCCGCCGCAGCGCACACCGCCGGTCCGCGATCCGCTGGCCGCGGATCGAGCGGAGCGCCGGGACGGGCCCGCGGAGACAACAGATGCGAGACGGACCAGCTCAGGGCGACACCCGGGAGGTGGGGCTCGACTGGCTGAGCGCCAACGGCTGGTCGATCCCGCGAGCTGTGAAGAGCCGACCGTGGCCCGGGGACGCCAGCCTCGAAGTCGCGCAGGTCTGGCTTCACCGGAGGGCATGGGATGGAGTCCCGACACTGGAGGGTCGGCCGGCGAAGCGCATCACCTCCGCACTCGAGGCCGCCAGCCGGGTGAGCGGGGTACCGTACCGGTTATCTGCGGAGAAGCGGTCCTTCCAGGGGTCGATCCACGCTTCGGATCAGTTCATCCTCACTACTGGGGAAGCAGCCGAGCTCATTGCTGCAGATTCCCGCAATGCAGAGGTCCTTATGCCGCACTTGAACGGGGAGGACCCCAATTCAAAGCCGGACTGCTCGGCGAGCCGCTGGGTGATCAACTTCCGCGACTGGCCGCGCGAGCAGGCGGAGCACTACCCAGCGTGCTTCGAGCTCCTCGACCGACGAGTCCGGCCCGAGGTGCTCGGGAAGCCCGCCAGCTACCGAGGCTGGGCGAAGCGCTGGTGGCAGTTCTGGAACGTGCATACCAACCTTTACGCTGCGATCGAAGGCATGGAACGGGTTCTCGTGAGCGCCCGCGTGAGCAAGACCGTTCAGCCGATGTTCGCGCCATCCGGGCTCGTCTACAGCGATGCGACCGCAGCCTTCGCCTACGACGATGACGCCCACTTCGCTTTGCTCACAAGTGCCTTCCACTACTGGTGGACTATCACTCGGGCTTCCACGATGCGCACGGACCTGCGCTATGCGCCAAGTGACTGTTTCGAGACCTTCCCGCAGCCCGAGCTGACTGATGCCATGAGCAAGGCTGGTGCCGCCCTCGACATGCATCGGCGTCAACTAATGCTCGAGCGCTCCGAAGGGCTGACGGCCGCCTACAATCGGGTGCATGACCCGAAGGAGGAAGCGACCGACATCGCCGAGCTACGGCGGCTGCACGTCGAGCTCGACCACGCGATGGCCGCCGCCTACGACTGGGAGGATCTCGGGCTCGACCACGATTTTTGGGAGACCCGCCAAGGCATGCGCTTCACCGTCGGCCCAGAGGCGCGAATCGAACTGCTCGATCGGCTCCTCGAGTTGAACCACGCTTGCCACGCAGACGAGGTCAGGCTAGGGATAGTTGCGAAGTCCCCACGTGTCGGGTCGCGGACGCCGAAGCGCCGACATGAGCTGGACAGTGATGGTCAGATGTCAGAGTTGCCGATGCGCTTCGAGGACCTGTGAGATGAGCTTTGAGCCGACGTTTCTGAACAAACCGGGTGGAAAGTACGATCCAGCTGGGTTGCCGCACCCGATCCCGTTCGTCACGCGTGTCCGCCTTTCGAACTACAGGAGCATCCGCGCTTGCGACGTGCTTCTGGGACCGTTGACCGTCCTCGTCGGGCCGAACGGCTCGGGTAAGAGTAACTTCCTCGACGCGCTTGCGTTCCTCGGCGAGGCGGTGACGACGAGCCCCGAGCAAGCCCTCGAATCTCGCGGTGGCCTGCGCGGGATCTGCAGCCGGGTCCCCGGGCCCACGGATCGCTTCGCGATCTCCGTCGAGGCACAGATCCCCTGGGGGCCGCTACCGGGCCAGATGCCGACCGCCCGCTACGGCTTCGAGCTAGCTGCGAACGACGCTCCGGGCGAACGGCCCTTCGTCGTCAAGCGCGAGGTATGCCGCATTCCGTGGACGCGCCCGGGTTCTAATGAACAAGTACGCCGTGAGGAATCCTTCGAGGTCTGTCAAGGGAACGTTTCGAGAGAACACTCGCCCAGCCCTTTGCCATCGACCAGCATCCAACCCGACCGGTTCTACCTGCCCACCGCGAGCGCCCTGCCCAGCTTTGCGCCCCTCTACGCGCTCTTGTCGAACATGGCATTCTACAACTTCGAGCTGGGCACCCTCCAGTCGATCCAGCCCGAGTCCATGGGGGATCGTGTCGGCAGACATGGCGAGCACCTGGGCAACGTCCTCGGTGCGTTGGCAGAGAGCCGGCCCGAAGCGAAGATGCGGATCCAGGAGTACCTCGGCGCAGTGACAACCGGGCTCAGTGCCTTCGACCGCCGCTACGAAGGCAGCTATGTGACCGTCGAGATGCGAGCCGACACCGGCACCAACGGCAGGCCTGTGGCGTTCTCAGCGCCGGAGATCTCCGATGGAACCTTGCATGCGGCCGGGGTGCTGGTGGCCCTGTTCCAGCCTTCGGTTCTCGAGGGGCGCATCCCCCTGGTCGGTATCGAGGAGCCCGAGGTCACCCTGCACCCGGCTGCAGCCGGCGTACTCTTCGACGCGATGACCGAAGCGAGCGGGTGGGTACAGGTGCTGGCCAC
>JAJZJY010000417.1 GCA_021809885.1 Actinomycetes bacterium | reverse complement strand
ACCACACCTACGTGTTCCCGGCCGGCTCGGGGGACCTGCTGGCCGCCGAGATCGAGGCCGCCCGGGCGGTCGGGGTCCGGTTCCACCCATCCCGGGGGTCGATGGACCTGGGGCGGTCCCGTGGCGGCCTGCCGCCCGACGAGGTGGTGGAGGACACCGACGCCGCCCTCGCCGCCACGGAGGAGGCCATAGACCGCTGGCACGACCCGCGACCGGGATCGATGCTGCGGATGACCGTGGCGCCCTGCTCGCCTTTCTCGGTCAGCGGGGAGCTGATGCGAGCGGCGGCCGACCTGGCCCGCCGGAGGGGCGTGAGGCTGCACACCCACCTGGCGGAGACGACCGACGAGGACGCCTACTGCGCCGAGCAGTTCGGGTGCACGCCGGCGGAGTACGTGGAGTCCCTCGGATGGCTCGACGGCGACGTGTGGGTGGCGCACGGCGTCCACCTCGACGCCGCCGCCCGCTCCCGCCTCGGCCGGGCCGGTACCGGGGTCGCCCACTGCCCGAGCTCCAACGGGCGGCTCGGCGCCGGGGTCGCGCCCGTCCCCCAGCTGCTGGCGGCCGGGGTGCCCGTCGGGTTGGGCGTCGACGGCAGCGCGTCCAACGAGGCCGGCCAGCTCGGTACGGAGATCCGGGCCGCCCTCCTCACCGCCCGTGCCGTGCAGGGGCCGCAGGCGCTGACCACGCGCCAGGCCCTCGAGCTGGCGACCATGGGCGGTGCCCGGTGCCTGGGGCGCGCCGACGAGATCGGCTCCCTCGAGGTCGGCAAGCTCGCCGACGTCGCCGTCTGGCGGCTCGACACGGCGGCGCACGCCGGCATCGCCGACCCCGTCGCAGGCCTCACCCTCGGCTCGCTGCCGCCGCTGGCCCTGCTCCTCGTCGGCGGCCGCCCCCTCGTCGAGGAGGCGGCGCTGACCACGGTCGAGCCGGCGGACGTGGCCCGGCGGGTAGCGGCCGCCGGCCGGCGGCTCGCCGATCGCTGGGAGCGGCGCCGGTAGCTACCGGACCTCGGCGAGGAGGTTGCTCTGCTCCTGCTCCCGGCGGATGCTGCGGGCCGACAGCGCCCAGTACACGCCGCCGCCGACGAGGGTACCGACCAGCCAGCTCAGGTCGCTGCCACCGGTGGCCCGCGAGATGGGGCTGTTGTAGGACGGGACGTAGAACTGGCCGTCGACCCACATCATCGCGGCGGCCATGCCGATGAGCAGCGAGACCAGCGCCCGCCAGTTGACTCCACCGTTGCGCCAGTACACGCCCCCACGGTCGGCGACGAGCGCGGCCCGGTCGTAGCGCCCCCGCCGCAGGAACCAGTCGACCGCGAGGATGCCGAACCAGGGCCCGACCCACACGACGATGTAGAGCAAGAAGCCTGCGAGGTCGTTGTAGAACTTCCCCTTGAACACGACCAGCGCGGTGACAGCGCCGGCGACGACGGTGTCGATCACCACCGCACCGACGCGGCGGACCGGGATGCCCATGGCCTGGAGGGTCACGCCGGAGGAGTACAGGTCCAGGCTGTTGATGGCGAACAGCTGGGGGAGCGCGAGGAGCAGGAACGGCCAGAAGAACCAGCTGGCGAACGACGACGGCACGGCGGTCACCTGGGTGATGTGAGGGCTCACCACGAAGGCGGCGGCACCGAGCAGCTCGAGCAGGATCGAAGGGATCGCCGCCCCGAGCGTCGCCGCCCAGAAGGTCTGGCGGGCCGGCGTGGAGCGCGGCAGGTACCGGGAGTAGTCGTTGCCGTTCTCGGTCCACCCGAGGCCGCCCGCTGAGATGACGAGAAGCAGGCCAGTCGTCCAGATGGCCCAGGTGGCGTGCTGGTGGAAGTGGGCCAGGTTGACCTTGGGGATCACGAGGATCGCCATGACGACGAAGACCACGATGAACACGTACGACAGGTTCTTCAGCACCCGGGTGATCGTGGCGTGGCCGAGGAAGGGGACGATGAACTGGAGGAGCACGGCCGCCACGATGAACACAACCTTGAGGCCGGACCCCACGCCGACGCCGCCGCGGTGGAACATCGCCACCGTGACGGCCACGATGATGACCAGGCCCTCGACCTCGAAGCCGACCTGGGTCAGCCAGTTGAACAGCGACGGGACCCGGTTGGCGTTGCGGCCGAACGGCGCCCGGCTGACAGCGAAGGCGGTCGTGCCTGCCTCGGGGCCTTGGAGGCTGGCCAGCCCGAGGAAGGCATACGCCAGGTTGCCCACGAGGATGGCGAGCACGGCCTGCCCGAAGGAGAACCCGAAGCTGACGAGGAGCGCGCCGTAGACCAGGAACTCCACGTTCCATATCGCCCCCGCCCACAGCCAGAACAGGTTCCAGGGCCGCATGGACCGCTCGTTGTCCGGGACGAGATCGATGCCCCGCTGCTCCACCTTGAAGGCCTCGTAGCTGGTGTCCACCCCGCTGTTGGTCACTTCCGACCTCCTGTCCCAGGGCCCCCCTGTGGTGGACGGAGTGTATGGAAGGGGTTTACAGTCCGTCAAGCATCCTTGCGCCGGGCGGCCTGGGCGCCCAGGGAGCTGCTCCCTACGACACGACGAGACGGGGGTTGGTAATGGTCGACGACTTCATCGCCGGGTTGCCGAAGTGCGAGCTGCACGTGCACCTCGAAGGGACACTCGAGCAGCGGCACTGCGGCGCCCTGGCGGCCCGCCACGGGCTGCGCCCCCCGGCGGACCGCCCTGCCTCCTACGACGGCCTGGCGGACTTCCTGGCCGACTACTACGCCGCCGTCGACTGCCTGCGGACCGAGGACGACTTCCGGGAGCTCACCTCCGCCTACCTCGCCACCGCCCGCCGGCAGGGCGTCACCCATACGGAGATGTTCTTCGACCCGCAGGCCCACACGTCGCGGGGGGTGGCGCTGGAGGCGGTCGTCACCGGCATCCACCGGGCCCAGGAGGAGTGCACGGCCGGCGGCGGGCCCAGCTCCTCGCTGATCCTCTGCTTCTTGCGCGACGCCGGAGCGGAGTCCGCCCGCGAGACGCTCGCCGCGTCGCTGCCGTACCGAGACTGGATCGCCGGCGTCGGGCTCGACTCCGACGAGCGGGGACACCCGCCGGCGGAGTTCGCAGAGGTGTTCTCATCGGCGCGGGCGGCGGGCTACCGCCTGACGATGCACTGTGACCCGCTCCAGCCCGACGCCCTCCTCCACCTCTGGCAGTGCCTGGACCTGATCGGCGTCGAGCGGATCGACCACGGCGTCGACTGCCTGCGCGACGACCGACTCGTCGCCGAGCTGGCCCGCCGCCGGCTGGGCCTGACGGTCTGCCCGCTCTCGAACCTCAGGCTGTACGGCGACCTGATGGGCGACGCCGTGGCCGAGATGCTCGAGCGTGGCCTGCTCGTCACCGTCAACTCGGACGACCCCGCCTACTTCGGTGGCTACGTGGCGGACAACTACGAGGCGCTGGCCGACGCCGGCCTCTCCCGTGAGCAGCTCGCCCGGATCGCCAGGCACGGCTTCGAGGCGGCGTGGCTACCGCCGGAGCGGCGAGCCGCCCACCTGCAGGCGGTCGACGACTACACCGCGGCGTAGGCAGCGAGGCCGGACCGCAGGGCGGCGCGGGTGGCGCCGGAGGCGAAGCTGGCGTCGATGGCCCGGGCGACGGCGGCGACGGCGCCGGCGCGGCCCCACCCGAGGTGGCGCGTCGCCAGCGCCAGCTCGCCTGTGAGGGTGACACCGAGGGTCGCCGGGTCGTCGGTGTTGATGGTCACGGCCACGCCGGCGTCGACCAGGCGGCGGATCGGGTGCAACTCGAGATCCGGATGGACGAGCGCCAGGTTGGAGCTGAGGCACACGTCCAGCGTCACGCCTTGGTCGGCGACCCGCCGCAGCACCCCGTCGTCCTCCACGATGCGGATGCCGTGGTCCACCCGGCTCACGCCGAGGTCGTCCAGGGCGGAGACGACCCCTTCCGGCCCCGACGACTCGCCGGCGTGCGCCACCCTGCCGAGCCCGAGGGCTCCCGCCAGACCGAAGGCGGGAGCGAAGCGGCCGCCCGTCGGGCCGGTCTCGGCCTCGTTGCCGTCGATCGACAGGCCCACGAGCCGCTCCGGAGGGCGGCGCTCGAGCTCCCGGACGACCTCGAGGGCTCCGTCCTCGGTCTGGCTACGGAGCAGTGACACGAGCAGCCAGCAGTCGGCGTGACCCTCGGCGGCGGCACGCCCGAAGCCGGCCGAGACGGCCTCTAGCAGCACCGGGCGGGGCAGGCCACTCCAGTGGGTCGGGTTGACGATCACCTCGGCGTAGGCGACGCCGTCGGCGGCGAGGGCCCCGGCGAAGTCATGGGCCTGGGCCTCCGCCTGCTCGGCGCTGCGGACGAGCCCGCACCACCAGTCGAGGCGGGCGAGCAGTGCTGGCAGCGAGCCCACGGCGAGGAGCCGGTCGGGTGCCTCGGGCAGGGGCTCACCGGCGGCACGAGCCAACTCGACGATGCGCCCCGCGGTGAAGCTGCCCTCCAGGTGCACGTGCAACTCCACCTTCGGCAGCACGCGAAGCGTCGTCTCCAGATCCTGCACCAGGCGCACGCTAGACGCGGGCTCTTTGACAGATCGTCAAACGTGGGCGAAGATCGGCCCCGATGCGAGTGGCCCTACCGGCGTCGCTCGACCAGGCGGTGGAGGCCTTGGCCGAGATGCCCGACGCACAGCTCCTCGCCGGCGGCACGGACTTCTGCGTCGAGGTCAACTTCGGGCACCGCCGGCCGGCGGCGGTCGTCGCCCTCCGGCGGGTCGAGGAGCTGCGGGGCTGGCACGCCGGCGACAGCGAGGTCCGGATCGGCGCCGGCGTGACCTACACCACCATGGCCAACGAGCTCGCCGGCGTGCTCCCGGCGCTGGCGGCGGCGGCCCGGACGGTCGGCTCACCGCAGA
>JAJZJY010000416.1 GCA_021809885.1 Actinomycetes bacterium | reverse complement strand
GTGGCCGGCGTGGCGTGGCGTGGCCGGCGCCCTCAGTCGGAAGGAACCGGGCGAAACCAGCAACTGACTGACTCCGCACGCGTTGTTTGGGCAGTTGACCGCGATAATCGCGGTCAACTGCCCAAACAACGGCAAGCCGCGCCGGCAACCGGCGGGCGGCGGGCTGTCGCCGCCGGCGACCGGCGGCTTACGGCGCCACGAAGATGCAGAACGGGTGGCCGTCCGGGTCGGCGTACACGTACAGGGGTTCTTCCTCGTCGTCGGAACTGTCGAGCAGCAACCGGGCGCCGGCGCCCAGCACACGCCGGTGCTCGGCGGCCAGTTCCTCCTCCGTCCGCACCCGCAGGTCCAGGTGCAGCTGCTGCGGCACCGCTGGGTCCGGCCAGGTAGCGGCCGGCAGCTCGTCCACGAGCTGGAACGCGAGGCGACCGGCCCCCGCCGGGTGGGCCAGCACGAGCCAGTCGGGCGGGGAGTCCGCCGTGTCGCCGCCGGCGGGTGGTTCGTCGCCGGCGCGGTAGCCCCAGCCGAGCACGGCACGCCAGAACTCGGCGAGGCGCCGCGCGTCGGTGGTGTCGAGGACTGTCTGGAGGAGCTCGGGCGCCATCTCGGCACCGTAGCCTGACCGACCGCCGCTCGCCGCCCCGCTGTCCCTCCCGGGTCCCTGACATCACCCGAGAGGCGCGCCCCATACGGTGGCCACGCTCCAGGGTCGTCGCCGCGCCAGGTCTCGCAGCCCTCGGCATGCTCGCCGCAGCCTGCGGTGTGGCCCATCAACCGGCTGCATCCTCGACGCCGGCGAGGCCCGCTTCCTCCACGCCGGCGACGACCAGCTCCTCGACCACGGAGACCGTCGCCGCCTCGCCGCAGCCCTCGTGCCCGGCAGCGGAGCTGCGGGCTCACATCGCGGCGTGGCTCGGCCCAATAGGCAGCAACATGGTTGTCATCGAGGTGACGAACACCGGGTCGGTGCACTGCCGGGTCGGAGGCTTCGCTTCCGTCGAGATGCACGAGGGGGGACATTGGTCCCCGATCCATGCTGACAACGCCGGCGGGCCGATGGGGGCGACGAGGCCCGTCCCCGCCAGGTTCGGGCCCGGTCATCCCGTCTTCTTCACGGTGGACCTCCCGCTGCCCCTGCCGGGGCCGGGCTGCCGGCAGGCTGATGCCGCCCGCCTGGAGCTTCGAGGTGCTCGAGGCTGGGTGACAATCGCCCACTTTCGGGACCTCATCTGCCCCGGAGGGGACGTCGTGACGCCACTGGACGGAACCGACCCGTTCCCGCTGGCGTCTCGAGGATAGCCCTGCCGGCGGGGAGTCGATCCCTGCACCTGTACCGGCACCGACTGCTGCCAGCAGGAACCCAGCGGCGGCATAGGGACCCCACCGGCAGAGGCCGCGCTGGCGGGGAGCGTCCCCCAAGGGTGGGCTACGCCGTGACGACGAGGTCGTGCCGGCTGCGGTTGAGGGAGCGGGGGCCGTCGGGCGTTGCGACCACGATGTCCTCGATGCGGGCGCCCCACCGCCCGGCGAGGTAGATGCCCGGTTCGACGGAGAAGGCGTGCCAGGCGACGAGTGGGGCGCGGTTACCCCCGGCGATGTACGGCTCCTCGTGCTCCTCGAGCCCGATCCCGTGCCCGGTGCGGTGGATGAAAGCGTCGCCGTAGCCGGCGCCGGCGATGCGGTCGCGTGCGACCCGGTCGACGTCCTCGCAGGCAGTGCCGACGGTGGCGGCATCCACGGCGGCGGCCTGCGCCTCCTGCACGACGGCGTACAGCTCGGCGAGCTCGGCGGGGGGCTCCCCGGTGAAGACGGTGCGGGTGGTGTCCGAGCAGTAGCCCCCGAGGGTCCCGCCGAAGTCGCACACCACCGCCTCGCCGGCGCCGATGACCCGGCCGCCCGGCGCGTGGTGGGGGCTCGCCGAGTTGGGACCGCTGCCGACGATGGCGAAGTTCACCCGGTCGTGGCCCTCGGCGAGCAACCGGCGGCCGATCTCGTCGGACACGTCCCGCTCGGTGCGCCCGACGAGGCGGATGTCCCCCGATAACAGCGCCTCGGCGACCCGGTCGGCGGCGGCGGAAGCGGCGGCGAGAGCGGTGATCTCCTCACCGTCCTTGACGGCGCGCAGCGGCCCGGTCACCGACGAGGCGACGCCCCACGACCGCCCGGGCAGCGCCTGCTGCAGCGCGAGGACGAACGTCGCCCACGTCCGGTCGGACACGGCGAGCCGGCGGCGGCCGCCCACCAGCCGGGCGACGGTGGCAACCGGGTCGGTCCCCTCCTTCCACGGCCGTATCCCGAAGACCTCCGGGTCGGGTTGGACCCGTGGCGCTTCGAGTTGCGGGACGACGAGGACGGCAGCGTCGTCCGCGGGGACCACGAGCATGGTCAGCCGCTCGAGCGGCATGGCCTCGTACCCGGTGAGCCACGGCAGGTCGGCACCGAGCGACAGGAGGAGGGCGTCGACGCCGGCGGCGCCCATGGCGGTGCGCACCCGGGCGAGGCGCCGCACCCGGGCGCTCATCGGGTAACGGCCCGGGCCGGCAGCGCCGCCTCGGCGGCAGCGCGCGCGTGGTAGCTCGAGCGGGTCAGCGGCGACGCTTCCACGACCGGGATCCCCATGGCCTCGCCGGCCGCCTTCGCCTCGACGAGCTCCTGCGGCGTCCACCACCGCGCCACCGGCAGGTGGTGGGAGGTCGGCCGCAGGTACTGGCCGATGGTGACGATCCTGACGCCGACCCCGTGCAGGTCGGCGAGCGTGGAGATGACCTCGTCGCGCTCCTCTCCCATCCCGACCATGATCCCCGACTTGGTCGTGAGCCCGGCGGCCCGGGCCCGGGCGAGCACCGAGAGGCTCCGGGCGTAGGACGCCGACGGTCGGACGGCACGCTGGAGCCGGGGCACGGTTTCGACGTTGTGGTCGAGCACGTCGGGTCGCACCTCGAAGATGCGCTGCAGCGACGCGTCGTGGCCCTTGCAGTCCGAGATGAGCAGCTCGACCTTGGTCGCCGGCGTCCGGCGGCGGATGGCGATCACGGTCTGCGCCAGCGTCCCGGCCCCGTCGTCGGGGAGGTCGTCGCGGGCGACGGTGGTGACGACTGCGTGGGCGAGGCGCAGGCGGGCCACGGCCTCAGCTACCCGCTCGGGTTCGCCGGCGTCCGGCGGGAGGGGTTTGCGGGTGTCGACGAGGCAGAAGCCGCACGCCCGGGTGCAGCGGTCGCCGTTGACCATGAACGTGGCCGTCCCGTCCGCCCAACACTCGTAGATGTTGGGGCAGCCCGCCTCCTCGCACACCGTCACCAGCTGGAGGGAGCGCATGGTGCGCCGGAGGGAGCGGTACTCCTCGCCCATCCGGGCCGGCGCGCGCAGCCAGTCGGGCTTGCGGGCGGCCGGGTCCACGCCTGCACCGGGGTCGACGCCGGCTTGGGCCAGCCGGCCGAGGAGCCGGACGGGCGCACCGGGTCCCTGCCCCCGCGTGAACGGGGCGACGTCCTCGCTGCGCACACGCCAGGCGACGTCGCGGCGGTCAACGCGGTGGTAGCCCCACCGGCTCGCGGCGGCGTCGACGACGGCGTCGACGACGGCGCTCAACGGCACGTGGACGCCTTCGGCAGCGAGGGAGGTGACCGGCTTGTCGGCGATCCCGCACGGCACGATGTGGTCGAAGTAAGCCATGTCCGGGGCGACGTTGAGGGCGAAGCCGTGCATCGTCCGGCCCCTGCTCAGCCTGACCCCGATGGCGCAGATCTTGCGCGGCGACCCTGTGTCGGCACCGATCCAGACACCGGGGTAGCCGTCCTCGCGCGAGGCACCGGGGAGGCCGACGGCGGCGAGGGCGTCGATCACGACCTGCTCGAGGCGGTGGACGTACGCCGGGATGGCGCCCGGTCCCATCGCCACTGAGCGGATCGGGTAACCGACCAGCTGGCCCGGCCCGTGGTAGGTGACGTCACCCCCGCGGTCGGTCGTGACGAGATCGGCGCCGACGCTCGCCGGGTCGACCAGGACGTGGGCGGGGTCCGCCCGCACGCCGAGGGTGTAGACGTGAGGGTGCTCGAGCAGCAGCAACCAGTCGTCGGCGCCGTCCGCCCACAGGCCGTGCTGGAGGGCGAGGGCGTCCCCGTAGCCGACCCGCCCAAGCCAACGGGCCCGCAGCAGGCCGCCGCTCACACGAGACCGCCGCTCACAGCTCCGACGACCAGTCCCGTGTCTCGATGATCTCCTTGATGCGGGCTACGAAGGCGGCGGCGTAGGCCCCGTCGAAGGCGCGGTGGTCGAAGGAGAGCACGAGGTTGCCGACCGGGTGGACGGCGATGCCGTCGCTGCCGTCGGGCATCTCGACCGCCACGGGGCGCTTGCGGACGCCGTCGGTCGAGAGGATCGCCGTCTGCGGCTGGTTGATCACCGGCACGGTGAGCAACGTCCCGAACGGGCCGGCGTTGGTGATGGTGAACGTGCCACCGGCGATGTCGTCCATCGTGAGGCGGCGACCCCGAGCCTTGGCTGCCAGGCTCGAGATCTCCCGGGCCAGCTGGCGGAGGCGCTTGCCGTCCGCCTGGTGGATCACCGGTACGAGGAGCCCCTCGAAGTCGAGGTCGACGGCGATGCCCAGGTGGACCTCGCCGTGCACGATGAGGGCGTCGTCGCCGACGGAGCTGTTCAAGTTGGGGAACTGCTCGATGGCGTCGATGGTCGCCCGGGCGACGAACGGCAGGTAGGTGAGGGAGAAGCCCTCGGTCTCCTTGAAGGCGGCCTTCTGCGCGGCGCGCGCCCGCTCGACGCCGAGGTAGTCGACCTCGACGGCGACCACGGTGTGAGCGGAGGTGTGCTTGGAGCGAACCATGTGTTCGGCGGTGCGCCGGCGGATGTTCGTGAAGGGGATGACCGTGTCGCGCTCCCCCGGGGCGGCCGGCCC
>JAJZJY010000415.1 GCA_021809885.1 Actinomycetes bacterium | reverse complement strand
CGGCACAAACGCTACCACCACGGTAGGAGGGAAGAACACCATCGATACGCGCCCCGATCATCGAGGTCAACGCCGGAGCTGGCCCGCCGCCAGATCGCCGACTAGGGCGCGATGCAACTGCCACCGCCCGGTGGACGCGGCTAGCGAACAGCCGGCGAGCGGAGGGGCGTGCCGCAGAGGGATCGCTCAGCGGAACCCGCTAGCTAGGGCAAAGTCGTGCACCGGCGAGCGAGGCGGTCTCGGCGGCGGCCCCGGCGCTCCGCGCAGCGGAGACGATGCCCTCGAGGGCGGCGAGGTGGGTCTCGAGGGCCTTGCACCCTGCGGGGGTGGCGGCCAGCCAGGTGCGGGGGAACTTGGCGACATAGCCCTTCTTCACCCGCAGGTAACCAGCCGCCTCCAACGAGGCGACCGCCTTGCTCAAGGTGGGGTCGGTGACCCCGCAGTGGTCGCGCACCGCGCCGAACTCGGCCTGCTTGCAGCCCGAGAGGAACGCCACGATCCTCAAGCGGGTGGTGTTGCCCAGCAGCGGGTCCGCCTCGGGCGCCGAAGAACCCCTCACCGACGGCCGTCGGCTATTCCGGCACCGGCCCTGCGACGGATCCGGCGGTTGATGACCGCCGCCGCTTCCCAATACGTGGCGCCGGCGCAGACCCCCGCCACCGTACCCCTGGCCCAGATGCCCGCCGCCCAAGCTCCGGCGTAGGTGCCGAGACCGACCAGCACACAGGCAGCGGTTGCGAGCAGCGAGGCGATCACCGCCTCGCGGTCCCAGCGACCCACCACACCCTGGCGCTGGCGAACCACGCCGATGGCCATCCCGACTCCCAAGGCGTACAAGATGCCGACCGCGAGGAACGGCCACGGCGAGCGCATAGCGCGGGCCAGGTCCGAGCTGGCGACGTAGACGGCGATCATCGTCCCCACCGTCGGGCCATACCACCCCGGCATCACCTGCAGGGGGCGCACCTCCCGACGCGAGCGCACCGCTTGGTCGAGCGCCTCCTGCGCGCTTTGCGCCTCGGCTGTGTCGAACTCCAACCCCGGCTCCTCCCTGCTGCAACGGAGCGCCCCGGCTCCTCTCCTCGGAGTATCATTACATCTAGTTGCCGTTAGTGCAAGTAGCTGCCGCCAAGAGTGAGAACCTCGGGGTCTCGCGCCGTCCGATCAGGGATGGGCTTGCGGACGACGTCGAGCTAGCCGGATGTTGATGGCGGCGCGGCCGGCTCGGCCGGCTCGGCTGCATCGTGGAAGGTGCCCGATGATGGACCGCTCTCGGCGGGCGCCTTGGCGTCGTTCTCCTGGGGCAGCGCACCGGGAGTAGTGCGCCAGCGCACGGTCCGGACGGCGGGCAGGGCGATAGCGGCTGCGCTCTTGCACGCGGCGACCGCGGCGCCGGTCCCGAGCAAGAGTGGCGCGCCAACAACCGCGGCGATCGACCCGGCGCCGGCGAAGGCGATCGGCCCGGCGCTGTAGGAGCCGACGATCGAGAAGGCGTACACCCGGGCCTGCGCGTCGGCCGGGATCTGCTGTTGCAGGGCGGCGGACCAGAAGGTGTTGAACCCGGCCGAGGCCAGCCCGGCGACGACCGCGGCGGCGGTGATCTCCCCAGTCGGTGCGTGCAGGGCGAGCAGCGCGATGGGGGCGGGATAGCCGAGGCTGGCGACCGCGGCGACCAGCAGCGGGCGGCGAGGCCGGCGTCCGAGCGCGAGCAGGCCGCCGGCGACCGATCCAGCGCCGAAGGCGCCCATGACCGCCCCCCACGCCTCGACGCCACCCAGGTAGGACTTGGCAAGTACCCGGGCCGAGCAGTAGGAACGGACCCCAGGCGACCAAGTTGAACAAGGTGAACTGCGCCGTCGTCAACCAGGGTCGGGAGCGGAACTCCGCCCACCCCTCGGCGAGATCGGACAGCATCGAGCGCCCCGCTGGCGAGGAAAGCGCGGGCAGGCGCAAGCCGGACAGGGCGAGGGCGCTCAGGGCGTAGGAGGCGGCGTCGAGCGCGATGACCGTCGCCGGATCGGCGGCCGCGACCAGCACCCCGGCCAGGGCGGGGCCGGCCACCGAGGCGACGGAGCGGGCCATGCCGAAGATGGCGTTGGCATCGCCCAGCTCGTCGACGGGAACCAGCTCGACAGTGAGACCGTTCAGCCGAACAAGGCGTCACCGACACCAACGGCGGCGAGCACACAGAACGCCCAGATCGGCGGATGACCGGCGAACAGCAGACCGGCGAGGACCGCCTGGCTGGCGGTGCGCAGCACGTCCGCGCCGAGTATGATCCGCCGGCGCCCGAAGCGGTCGACGAAGACACCGCCGCCGAGCATGAGCGCGACTTGGGGGACGATCCCCGAGGCGAACACGTAGCCGAGGTCGACGGCGCTGCCCCTACTGTCGAGCACCGCGAACGCCAGCGCGATCGAGGCCATCGCCGTCCCGAGCTTCGAGGCGGCGAAGCTGATGTAGAAGCGCCGGAGGTTGGCGTGGCGCAGGACCTTCAACCGAGCGGGATGCCGTGTCCGGACTCGCATGCGAGGAGCCTGGCACCTCCGACCTGTTCTACGTTCGGAGCCTGATAGCAACGCATGCAAGAAAGCAGAGCGCGTGCGCCCACGCTCAAAGGATCACTCGGCGGACCGCAGGCCACCGAGCCACCCGCTGAGCAGCAGCCGACACCGGTCGAGCGTCAGGACCAGGCCAGAGGGCGCTCGGTGTTCTTCTCGGTTGGCCTCGCCGGCACGGAAGCCTTCCTTCTCGACCGCCTGGCCTCCAGCGCCGGGCAGGTGCGTCAGTGACAGCAGGGCCAGCGGACAGCCACCTGGAGGGAGGCGATAATGGACCGGTGACCGAGTTTCGCGTGCCAGTGCTGGACATCGACTACGACCAGGCGGTCAGCGACCTCGCTGCATGCGGCTGGGCACGGGCGCCGCACGCCCTCGCGGCCAGCGCTGCCGACCTCCTGGCAGAAGACAACGGCCGGACATGGACTGTCGCCGGCGACGAGGGCGTCGTCCGCCAGCACGTCATCGGCTCCTACACCCCCTATGCCGAGGCGCTGCCGGTTGTCCGAGCCGTTGGAGACCAACTCATCGCGGGCCTCTCGGCAGCCGCAAGCAAGCGTGCACGGCCGTCGCCGCCAGCCTTCAACGAAGCCACCTGGGGGCGCTACCCGGCCGGGACCGGCCACATCACCGCCCATCGCGACCCCAGCGCCTACGGCGGGATCATCGCCGTGTTCACCCTGGCCGGCGGCGCGACGTTTCGCGCCTGGAGCGCGCAGGGGCAGGTGACTGAATAGCAGACCGGCCCTGGGCAGCTCGTCGTGCTATGCGGCGTGGGTTGGCCTGAGCCCGACAGCCACTGCCCCCTGCACGAGGTCGATCCTCCTGTCGAAGGCGAGCGGAGGATCATGACGTTGCGGCACAACCTCGGCGGGGCAGGAGCCGGGTACACCGTCTGAGTGCGCCGTGGGGCGTCGCAGGCGGGGATCCCCGGCCGGGGCACCCTCGCAACGAGTGGGCAGTGCCACGATGATCGCCATGGACGATCCCCAGCCAGCTGTCACCCCCACCGTCCGGCGCGCTCGAAGCGACGACGCGTCGGCGATGGCCGAACTGGTCCGAGCTGCCTACCGCCCCTACATCGAGCGCATGGGAACCGAGGGCGGCGCCGATGACCGACGACTACGCCAAGGTCATGCGAGAGGAAGAGGCGTGGGTGGTCGAGTGCGCCGGGCGCCTCGTCGGCCTGCTGGTGCGCCAAGCACAACCCGATCACCTGCTGCTCGAGAACGTGGCCGTGTCCCCCGACTCCCAGAACCTCGGCATCGGCCGGCTGCTCCTCGACCTCGCCGACCGCCGCGCTCGGGAGCTGGAGTTCTCCGAGGTTCGCCTGTACACCAACGTCGCGATGACCGAGAACCTGGCCTACTACCCCCGGCACGGGTACCACGAGACGCGCCGGGCTACCCAGGACCGGCTTTCAACGCGTCTTCTTCACCAAGCCGCTCCACGCTGGTTGAGGTCGTCCACTGGCCGATCCGTTACCGGGATGGTCGGCGAGCGCTGCGGGATGCGGGCATAGGGGGCCGCCGACGGCGATACTCACCGGCGTGGCCGGTGACGTCGACGTTCGCGATCTCTACGACGAGGCCCTCGCTTGGGTAGCCGGTCTCATGCGTACCGTCCCTGCGAGCCTGCTCTCGCGAAGCACACCGTGCCCCGAGTTCTCGGTGCGCGCCTTGATGGGCCACCTTGTCGGGACGGCGGAGCGTGGGTTGGCGACGGCGCAGCATCGGCCGATCACCTCGATCCCCCACGTCGTCACCGACATCCCAGACGAAGCGTTCGCAACCCGATACGGGGAGCTGGCCGCCTATCTGCATGCGGCGTGGTCAGAAGTCGGCCGACGCAACGAGGTGCGGGCGCCGTGGGGGCCGACCACTGCCGATGCAGCGGTCTGGGGGTTCGCCACCGAGACGCTGGTGCATGGCTGGGACCTGGCTGTCGCGACCGACCAGCCCAGCGAGGCGCGACAGGGTCTGGTGCAACCGCTCCTCACCCGGGCAACCACGACCGTGCCGGCAAGCAACCGTAAGAGGTCGTACGCGGAGATGGTGACAAGTACCCCCGATGCTGGGCCGACCGAGCAACTCGCCAATTGGCTCGGCCACCGTCGCTGACCGACTCGCACATGCCGATCGGCTTCCGGTGACGAGGAACGTTGCCATCGCCGCTCTTCGCGGGTTGGGGCTGCCACCCAGACCGCTCGGGGCGAACCGATCAGTGTCAGTCGATTCCTGGCTGAATGACCGCCTCGAGCTGGTCGAGCAGCCGGTCGTCGCCCGAGCGCTCGAGCGTGGAGACAGTCGGGCGGCGCCAGAGCCAGCAATCCAGGTCCGCTGCCGACCCCGTAAGCGTGGCGCACGCCTCGCCTCC
>JAJZJY010000414.1 GCA_021809885.1 Actinomycetes bacterium | reverse complement strand
CCGGCGCCTCGACACCGCCGAGCGGGCCGTCGTCGCCGCCGGAGCCAGCGCAGTGGTCGTGGCCCAGGCCCGCTCGGTGTTCGAGCAGGTGTCCCTGGCCGACGAGCTCCACCCGTTCCTCACGTTGCCTGCCTACGAGTTGCTGGGCTGAGTCCCCCTACCCCGGGCCGGCGGTCCCGCACCGCCTCCGCACACCGGCCGCCGGCCCGGCCCCTTCGGAAAGGATCCTCCCCGACATGACCACCCTCTTCGAGACTGCCGCCGCCGAGCTCGAGTCGAGATGGGCGACCTCGCCCCGCTGGTCCGGCGTCGAGCGCCCGTACTCCGCCGCGGACGTCCTGCGCCTCCGCGGCTCGGTCGCTGTCGAGCACACCGTCGCCCGGATGGGAGCGGAGCGCCTCTGGGAGCTGCTAGGCAGCGAGGACTACGTCAACGCCCTCGGCGCCATGACCGGCGCGCAGGCGGTGGAGATGGTGAAGGCCGGGCTCCCGGCGATCTACCTGTCGGGATGGCAGGTGGCCGCCGACGCCAACCTCTCCGAGCAGGTGTACCCGGACCAGAGCCTCTATGCCGTCAACAGCGTCCCCGCCGTCGTCCGCCGCATCAACAACGCCCTGCGCCGCGCTGACCAGATCGAGTGGTCCGAAGGCGGCTTCGAGGGTGGCCAGCGCCGCTGGCTGGTGCCGATCGTCGCCGACGCAGAGGCCGGCTTCGGCGGTCCGCTCAACGTGTTCGAGCTCATGAAGCAGATGATCGAGGCGGGCGCGGCCGGCGTGCACTGGGAGGACCAGCTCTCGTCGGAGAAGAAGTGCGGCCACATGGGCGGCAAGGTCCTGGTCCCGACGCAGCAGCACCTGCGAACCCTGCACGCCGCCCGCCTTGCCGCCGACGTGCTCGACGTCCCGACGCTCGTGATCGCCCGCACCGACGCCCTCGGCGCCACGCTGCTCACCAGCGACATCGACGAACGGGACCAGCCGTTCGTGACCGGCGAGCGCACCGCCGAGGGCTTCTACCGCATCCGCAACGGCATGGACATCGCCGTGGCGCGGGCCCTCGCCTACGCCCCCTACACCGACATGATCTGGTGCGAGACCTCGACGCCCGACCTGGACGAGGCGCGCATCTTCGCCGAACGGGTGAAGGCCGAGCGCCCCGACCAGATGCTCGCCTACAACTGCTCCCCCAGCTTCAACTGGAAGAAGCACCTGGACGACCAGACCATCGCCCGGTTCCAAAAGGAGCTCGGCGCCATGGGCTACGCCTTCCAGTTCGTCACCCTCGCCGGCTGGCACGCCCTCAACGAGTCGGCCTTCGAGCTCGCCCACGGCTACGCCCGGACAGGCATGAGCGCCTACGTGGAGCTGCAGGAGAAGGAGCTCGCGCTCGAGGCCGACGGCTACACCGCCACCCGCCACCAGCGGGAAGTGGGTGCCGGCTACTTCGACAGGGTCGTCACGACGCTGGCGGCGGGCGCGTCGACCCTCGCCCTCGCCGGCTCGACCGAGGAGGCCCAGTTCCAGCTCACAACCACCCCGGGGTGATCGACCAGGAGCCTTGGAACTCGCCACCCGGGTCGAGGATCGCCAGGCCGGCGCCAGTGCGCAGGGCGTTGGCCGGCGCCGACATGGGCTCGACGGCGAGCCCTCCCCTGGGGCGGGCTGGGAGCGTGTCACCCGTGAACACCATGACGTGGGACCAAGCCGGCCCGAGGCGGACCTGCACGGCCCCGCCGGCCTGCGGGTCGCGCACCTCGATGACGGCCATGCCCTGGCTGTCACGTTCCAGGTCGGTGAAGCCGGTGTCGAGCACCCGCCCGCCGAGCACGGTCGGCACCCGCAGGTCGACGTCGCTGCCGGCGACCGGCGCCGTCTCCGTGGGCAGGCCCCGGTCGTCGGTCAGGTAGCGGGTCACGGCCGGGACGGTGACCTCCAGGTCGTCGACACGCCCGGTCGGTGCGGCCAGGTAGGGATGGAACCCGGCAGCGAACGGTGCGCGCCGCCCGCTGCGGTTGCGCGCCTGGAGGGTGACATCGAGCCCGGTGTCGCCGAGGCGGTACTCGACTCGCAGATCGAGGGTCCAGGCCCAGCCGGGTTGGGGGTGCAGGGTGTGGCCGAGGACAGCCCGGTCCGAGCGGGACTCGAGCAGTGCCCACGCCGACCAACGGGTCAGGCCGTGGATGGCGTTGCCCCGGTCCGGCTCGGTGAGAGGGAGCTGGTAGCTCTCCCCGTCGAACTCGTAGCGACCGGAGTCGAGGCGGTTGGGCCACGGAAGGAGCGCCTGGCCGCGACCTCCGCTGGCGCGCTCGTCCTCGCCGTAGCCGTCGAGGACCGCCACGCCAGCGGCCTCGTAGGCGCGCAAGCCGCCGCCGACCTCGACGACCACCGCTCGTTGCGGGCCACGGGCGAGGACAACCTGCCGGCCGGAGGCAGCGGGGTACGGCACGGCAGCAGCCTATGGGGATTAGCCAACCCCGCCGGGGAGCCGGGTCACTCCGGCTCGGACGTCCCCGAGGAGAGCCGGTCCTTGATGGCGTTGACGACCGTGGGGTCGAGCAGGGTCGTGACGTCGCCGAGCTCGCGGTTGTCGGCCACGTCACGCAGCAGCCGGCGCATGATCTTACCGCTACGGGTCTTGGGCAGCTCAGGGGTCAGCAGGATCTGGCGCGGCTTGGCGATCGGGCCGATCTCCCGGGCGACGTGCTCGCGCAGCTCGGCGACCAACCGGGTCCCCGACTCGGCGTCGTCGGCGGTGCTGCCCTTGATGGTGACGAAAGCGACGATCGCCTGACCCGTCGTCGCGTCGTTGGCGCCCACGACCGCGGCCTCCGCCACGGCGGCGTGGCCGACCAGGGCATGCTCGACCTCGGTGGTGGAGATCCGGTGGCCGGAGACGTTCATGACGTCGTCGACCCGGCCGAGGAGCCAGATGTCGCCGTCCTCGTCGAGCTTGGCCCCGTCACCAGCGAAGTAGTGGCCGGGGAAGCGGGACCAATAGGTCTGGCGGTAGCGCTCCGGGTCACCCCATATGCCTCGGAGCATCCCCGGCCACGGCTGGGTGATCACCAGGTAGCCGCCGTTGCCCGGCTTCACCGGGGTGCCGTCCTCGCCGACGACCGCTGCGGAGATCCCCGGGAACGGGGCCATCGCCGCGCCCGGCTTCGCCGCTGTGACGCCCGGCAGGGGCGAGACGAGGATCCCGCCCGTCTCGGTCTGCCACCACGTGTCGACGACCGGGCAGCGGTCCCCGCCGACGTGGCGGCGATACCAGATCCAGGCCTCGGGGTTGATCGGCTCGCCGACCGAGCCGAGCAACCGCAGCGACGACAGGTCGTGGCCGGCAAGCAGCTCGTGGCCCCACTTCATGAAGGTGCGGATCGTCGTCGGGGCTGTGTAGAGGATGTTGACCTTGTAGCGCTCGACGATCTGCCACCACCGGTCCCTCGCCGGAGTGTCGGGGGTGCCCTCGTACATCACCGACGTCGTGGCGTTGGCGAGCGGGCCGTAGACGATGTAGCTGTGCCCGGTCACCCAGCCGATGTCGGCCGCTGTCCAGTAGATGTCGCGCTCCGGCTTCACGTCGAAGATGAGCCGGTGGGTCGTCGCGACGTGGGTCAGGTACCCGCCGCACGTGTGCAGGATCCCCTTGGGCTGGGCGGTGGTGCCGCTCGTGTACATGATGTAGAGGGGGTGCTCTGCATCGAACGCCTCCGGCGTGTGGGTGTCGGGCTGGCGGTCCACGACCTCGTGCCACCACACGTCCCGGCCCTCGTTCCAGCCGACCTCCTGACCGGTGCGGCGGACCACCAGCACCCGCCGTACGTTGGGGGCATCGGCGACAGCCACGTCCACCGCCGGCTTCAAGGCGCTCGGCGCCCCCCGCCGGTAGCCACCGTCGGCGGTGATGACCGTGCGGGCGTCGCAGTCGAGTACCCGGCCTCGCAGCGCGTCGGCGGAGAAGCCGCCGAAGACGACGGTGTGCGGCGCCCCGAGGCGTGCGCAGGCGAGCATCGCCACCACCGTCTCGGGGATCATCGGCATGTAGATCGCCACCGTCTCGCCGGCGGTCACCCCGAGCTCGGTCAGGGCGTTGGCCGCCTTGCACACCTCCCGCTTCAGGTCCGCGTAGGTGATAGTACGGGTGTCGCCCGGTTCGCCCTCCCAGTGGAACGCGACCCGGTCGCCGAGGCCGGCGTCGACGTGGCGGTCGACGCAGTTGACCGCCACGTTGAGCTTGCCCCCGACGAACCAGCGGGCGAAGGGCAGGTCCCAGTCGAGGGCCCGTTCCCAAGGCTGTGACCAGGTGAGGCGCCTGGCCTCTTGCTCCCACCACGCCACCGGGTCGGCGTTGGCCTCGGCGTAGATCCCGGGCTGGGCGTTGGCCTGGGCGGCAAAGTCCGGAGAGGGCGGGAAGCGGCGGCTCTCGTGCAGGAGGGCGGACAGCGCGTCGGAGGTTTCGGGCATCACACGGTCCCTGGATCGTGGGGCGCGGGCCGCACCAGCGGGGCGCCCACCGGCACCATTACCCGGCCCAACATACCGTTGATGACGCCGGCCGACGACACGTACCAGGCGACCAGGGCGGTGAGGACACCGACGTAGCCGCCGGCCTTGATCAGGCCGGTGCTGAGCGAGAACTGGCCGGCGAAGAGCAGGATCTCGGTCGCCTCCAGGGTGATGAACACGGCGAAGATCCCCTTGTTCACGAACGAGCTCCAGAGCAGCATGTAGGTGTTGAAGGTGACTTCTCTGACCGCTGAAGCGGCCAGCTTCTTGTCAGGCAGCTTCGGCTTGTTCGGCTGCCAGAAGGGCCAGTCCAGCCCTGAGGATGTTGCGCGCAGCGTGTTCGTCGGCGTCGACAGTGTGCCCGCAGGAGACGCATCTGAACACGGCTTGGCTGGCGCGGTTCTCCCTGGCTGTGTGCCCGCAGGCCTCGCA
>JAJZJY010000413.1 GCA_021809885.1 Actinomycetes bacterium | reverse complement strand
GTGGACGGCAGTGGGGAGACGATGGACGGCCAGGACGACCGCGGGGAGACGGTGGACGGCGACCCCTTCCCGGCGTCCGCCACCGGGACAGCAACACGCTCCGGTGACGCTGCCCCCGACCACGGCGACGGCCCCGGCCCGATCCGCCAAGCACTGTGGTTCGGACCACCGCACCGGCGGTTGTTCGGCTGGCTCCACCTCCCGGCGTCGGGGAGGGCCAGCGTCGGGGTCGTGCTGTGCCCGTCGCTCTCGGTCGAGGCGGCTTCGGCGGGGCCGGCGTTCCGACGGTTGGCCGACCTTCTCGCCGCTGCCGGCATGGCGGCGTTCCGGTTCGACTACGACGGCACCGGCAACTCGGCAGGGAGCGACGATGATCCCGACCGGGTGGCGGCGTGGACCGGGAGCGTGTCCGAGGCCGTCGCCTTCGTCCGCGGCATCGGGCTCCGGGTCGCCGTCGTCGGTCTCCGGGTAGGCGGGACCCTGGCCGCTGCCGCCCTCGACGGCACCGCGCCACCGGCCGAGGGCCTGGTGCTGTGGGACCCCTGCCCGTCGGGCCGGACGTTCCTGCGCCAGCAGCAGGTGCTCGCCTCGGGGGTCGTCCGTGGGCCGCGCCGGGACGACGGCTCCGTCGAGGCACCGGGGATGGTGTTCGCACCACAAACGGCGGCTGATCTCCGAGCGCTCCGGATCGACCGCACGACGGGACCGCTGGCCTCACGGGTGCTGGTCCTCACCCGGCGGGATCGCCCGGTGGACCAGGCCATGGCCGACCACCTCTCGGGAGCGCACGTCACCTGGGACGTCGTCGACGGTCAGGACACCCTGGTCGACGTGGAACCGATTGCCGCCAAGGTCCCCGAGGCGGACCTGGACCGCATCGTCGCCTGGTTGGCGGCCGAGCCGGAGGCTCCCGTGGTGCCGGTGACACGGGCGCACGACGACCGGGCGATCGTCGGTACCGACGACCGGGGTCGACCGATCGTCGAACGCCCTGTCACGCTGGCCGGCGGACGGATCTTCTCCATGGTGACCGAGCCGGGCGGGAACAGCGGCGACGCTCCCGAGCGGCGCACCACTGGCGGCACGGTCGTCGTGTTCCTCAACGCCGGGGTGCTCGACCACACCGGGCCGTCGCGGCTGTGGGTGGAGTGGTCCCGCCGGTGGGCCGGGCTCGGTCTGCGATGTGCGCGCTTCGACCTTCCCGGGAACGGGGAGAGCCCCGCCCCACCCGGCTGGTCGGGTCCCCCGTCCCTCGCACCGGGGGTGGCGGACGACATCGACCGGGTGCTCTCCGACCTCACCGGCGGCAACCCGGCCGACGCGGTGCTCGTAGGGCTGTGCTCGGGGGGGTTCCATGCCTTCCATGCTGCACGGCGGCAGCGCGTCCGGGCCGTTTGCACCATCAACCCCAGCTTTTCCATGAGCCTGGAGGAGATCGGCCGTCTGGCGAGCACTCCTTCCCGAACCGGCCACGTTCCCGTGGTCACGCAGTCCTGGGCCCGCCGCCTCCCGGTCCACGGCGTGCTCTCCTCGGTGGTGGAACGCCTTCCGAGCAGCGCCTGGTGGGTCCTCAACCGGATCGCCGTCGTGGACGCCCCAGCCTCGATGGTCCTCGACGTGATCAGGCGGGGCACGCGCGTGTTCGTGGCGGTGAACGAGCCCGATGCCCGGCTCCTCCGGCGAGGCGGCGTGCTGGCACTGGCCCGCGCCGCCCGCCGGCAGCTGCTCAACGTCGAGGTCGTCGACGACCTGGACCATACGTTGTTCGGGTGGTCCGCCCGGGACCGGGTGACCGAGGTGCTCACGGCCTACCTGGCTGCGCACGTCGCGCCCGGCGGCAACTGACCGCCGGTGCCGCCAGCATGACCCCTGTCGGCTCGTGCTCGCTGCCCGCTCGGGGCCGGAGACGGCGAGCGGTCCTGCTACATTCCTGGCGATGGAACGAGCGGGCCGGGCAGTCGGGCCCTTGCCCGGGATGGCGGCAGACGCCGCCGTCGGCGCCGGTCGGGAGCGTGCTCGCCCGTATGGCGGGGGGCGTCTCCAGATCTGCGTCGTGCTGCTCCCTATCGAGCCGTACTCCCCGTCGGGTGGGGCCATCGCCACCGTCGTGCGCTACGTGACCCGCGAATGGGAACGCGCCGGCCACGCCGTCACCGTGCTCGCCCCCCGTGGGGAAGCCGCCCCCTACGCCGAAGGACGCTCGGTGGTGCTCGGCAGCCGGAGAGGACCGCGCTTGCCCAGAGGACCACTCCTGCCCAGAGATCTGAGCACCCGGATCACCCGACAAGCCCACTGGGACTGGCCCGGCTACCGGCGCCACCTGGCGGCCGTGCAGCGCGCCGTCCGGTCGCTCGACCAGGCCCCGGACGTCCTGATTGCTCACAACGACCTCCAGCTCCTCCCCGAGCTTGCCACCCTCGCGCCGGAGGCACAGACCGTGCTGTGGCTGCACAACGAGGTCCGAACCGCCCGACCCGACCCGCTCCGCGCGCTAGAGGGCACCGACTGGATCGTGGCCGTCAGCGACTACATCGCCCGCTGGACGGAACGGCACTACGGTCTCGCTGCCGGCACCGTCCGGACCGCCTACAACGGGGTCGACCTGGAGCGGTTCCGCCCGGAACCCCGGTGCCGGCTCCCGGGACCGCCGCTGCGCGTCGTCTGCCACGGCCGCATCGACCCGGGGAAGGGCTACCACCTGGTCGTCGACGCCGTCGGCCGACTGCGTGCCCGGGGCGTCGCCGTCGACCTCACGCTGGCCGGCGGCCTCCAGGCCTTCGGCTTGGCTCCCGCCGCAGCGGAGGCCTACCGGGATCGCCTGCTGGCGTCCCTGGAGCGCGTCGGCGGCACCTACCTGGGACGGATCGACCCGGACGAGGTACCCGACCTGCTCCGGGCCGCCGACGTCGCCTGCGCCCCGTCGTTGCACCGCGAACCGTTCTGTCTCTCCGCACTCGAAGCGATGGCGTCGGGCTGTGCCCTGGTCGCCTCCGACCGGGGCGGTCTCCCAGAGGTGTGCGGTGATGCTGGCATCCTCGTCGATCTAGACGATCCCGGCGCGCTCGACGACGCCCTTGCCGCCCTCGCCGGGGACCGGGCGTTCCTCGCCGAACGGCGACAGGCGGCCCGGGACCGGGCCGAGCGATTTCCCTGGTCTGCGCCGGCCGCGGTGGCACTGGGCGGGCGTCCCGTGCCTCATCGCCCGTGACCGGCCACCGGCGATGAGCGACGAGGACGTGAACGGGCCACCCCGAAACGGACCCGCATCCCAGGGAGAAGCGTCCCAGGGGAACGAGCAGGGCTCGGCGGAGCCGGACCCTGGCGGAGACGCGGGTCCTGCCGACGGAGTGGGGCCTTCCGACGGAACGAACCTTGCCGACGGAGCGGGGCCGCCGTCGGACCGCTCCGCTCCCATCGGTCGTGCGGAGCTCCAGCGACGGGCGGTGAGCGGCTCGGTCTGGACCAGCGTGCACACCGTCTTCTCCACGCCGGTGAACTTTGCCGCCAATCTCGTGGTGGCCCGGCTCCTCGGACCGGCCGGGTACGGAGTCGTCGCCGTCTACACGCTGGCCTACGTGCTCGGCCTGAAGGCCAGCGAGGCGGGGTACAACGGGGCCACCGGCAACTGGGGCACAGCCGCCGAGGCCAGCGGGGACCGTGACGGGGCGACGCGGCTCATCCGCCAGGGCGTCGGGTGGCAGTTGCTGGTCGAGGTGCCTGTCCTGGGGGCGATCGTGCTCGCCATCAGCTGGGGGCACAGTCCGGTGATCATCGCCTCTTTGCTCGTCGCCGTCGTCGTCGGCGCCGCCCTGTCGGGAATCGGACATGCGATCCTCGTCGAGAACCGGACGGCGGCAGCGGCCCGGTTGACCATGATCTCGAACCTGGCGCTCCAGGGAGTCGTCGTGCTCGTGGCGCTCCGGACCCGCGATCCACTGGCCGTCTTTGCGGCACGCACGCTCTTCACGGCGCTGATGGCGGTGCTCCTCCTCCTCCCCCTGGACCGATCCCGCCGGTGGCTGGTGCTCAAACCGCTGTTGCCCAGGCACATGCCCGACGGGTTCTGGAAGTTCGCCGGGATCACGACCGTGACTGCGCTCGTCGCCGCCCTCGCCGTCTCCCGGACCGAGGTGTTCGTACTGGACATCTTCCACGACGGGGCGATGGTCGGCTACTTCGCCCTGGCGTACGGCCTGGCCTCACAGCTCACCAATCCGATCGACGCCGTCATCCTCCCGCTCGGCATCGGGATCCTCGGCCTGGTCACGACCTCACCGCACCGGGCCGGAGCCGTGCTCCTCCGAGCCACCCGGTACACGGCCGCCGGCTCGGGCGTGCTCACGGCGATCGCCCTCCCCGTCGTGACCGTGCTCGTCCCCGTCCTCTATGGCCGGGCCTACGATCCGGTCATGCCCATCGTCATCCCCCTCGGGATCGCGTCGTGCCTGGTCTCCCTCCACAACCCGCTGATGTCGTTCGTGAGCGCCCGGCGCCGGGCCGACGTCGTCCTCCGGGCCATGCTCGTCGCCCTGGTCGTCGACGGTGCGCTCTCCTTCGCCCTCATCCCCGTCATCGGGGTGTGGGGCGCGGTGGCCGCCAATATCCTGGGCGGGCTGGCCAACCTCCCCCTGCTCCTCTCCTTCGAGCTCACGATCCAGCACACGCCGCTCGCCTCGTTCCTCGGATCGACGGTCGACTGGCTCGTGAGCCTCCCGGCCGCGGGGGTCGCCGTCGGATCGGCGCTCCTCGTCGGTCACGGTCCGTGGGTCGAAGCCGCAGTCGGTGGCGCCGTCGGCACCGCCGCGTTCGTGGCCGCCATCCGCCTGGTCGGAGGGGGCTTCGCCGACGACGATCTGGCGGGCTTTCTGGCGTCGGTACCGGCTGCCCTCCGGCGACCGATCCGACTGGGGTTCGCGCTCCTGGGGACGGGCCGCCCA
>JAJZJY010000412.1 GCA_021809885.1 Actinomycetes bacterium | reverse complement strand
GGCGCCGCCGTGGGTGTCGGCGCCGCCGTGGGTGTTGGTGCCGCCGTGGGTGTCGACGTCGGAGAGGCCGACGGCCCGCTCCACCAGGTGCTCGGCGCTGATCGGGGAAGGCCAGGTGCCGTAGGGGGCAACGGTGGGAGCCATGGGGCGATCGTACGGTGCAGGGCGGCGCGAGGTGCTCGCCCGCAGGCCCGACCTGCTGCGGGGGGCGGCGCTCGGTTGGGCCGGCGTGGGGGGTTGGGCCGGCGTGGGGGGTTGGGCCGGCGTGGGGGGTTGAGCCGAGCTCGGTGCAGTCGGTGTGGCTCGGGGGATTCAGGCTCCAATACAGCATCGAATGCACCGACCTGCCGGCGGCCGGCGCACCGTGGGGGGGCGGGGCCGGCCCGCCGGCCCAGCGGAGCGCCTCTTCGTTGCCGGTACCGGCCGGCGGCTGCCAGGGTGGAGGTGTGGCGCCCATCAGCCATCTCGACGAGGCCCGTTCCCGCAAGGCGGCGGCGGCTGGTCACACGCAGCCCGGTGGAGGGCTGCGCCTCCCTCCCGGCATCGAGCCCGCTCCAGTGTGGGTGCCGGCAAGGCCGACCGTCGTCGAGGTCCTGGCCGGCGCGGCGGCCGGCACGGGGACCATCGTCGCCCGCCCGTTAGTGCTGGGGATCCGGCGGGCCGCCGGCGACTGGGCACGTCCCCAACGGCCCGGTCCCCGGCCCCACATGTGGCCCGGTGCCCGCCCCGGTACCACGGCCGGCGCAGCACCGGGCGCCGACCCGTTGGTCATTGCCGCCGCTCGCCGCGACCGGGATACCGCCGACCCCGGGTGGTTCGGCCCCGACAGTGTGGCGTGGAAGGTGCAAGCGGACCCGGCGATGTTCGTAGCCGGCGCGGCCGCCTTCGCCTTGCAGCTGCTGCACCCGCTCGCCCTCGCCGGCGTCGCAGACCACAGCTCCTTCACCGAGGACTTCACGGGTCGGGTCCTGCGGACGGGGGCGTTCGTGCAGGGCGTTGCCTTCGGCGGGTCGGCGGAGGCGGCTGCCCGGGTGGCGGGCGTGAAGCGAGTCCACAGCCGGGTCGTCGGTACTGCACCGGACGGTCGTCACTACGACGCTGCCGAACCCGATCTCCTGCGTTGGGTGCACATCGGCGAGTACCTCGCCATAGCTGCCGCCTACCGCCGGTTCGGCGCCTATCCTCTGTCGAGAGCGGAGCTCGACGGCTACGTGGCGGAGGTGGCGGTCGTCGGCGGCGCGATGGGAGTACCCGATCCGCCGCGGTCGTGGGAGGCGCTCGACGCCGCAGCGCAACGTTTCCGGCCGGAGCTCGCCGTGAGCGAGCAGACCATCGCCGCCCTGCGCTTCCTCCGCCACCCCGCCGGCCTGCCGTCGCCCGCCCGGCCGGCGTGGGAGGTGCTGTTCGCCGGTGCCACCGCGTGCATTCCTCCCTGGGCGCGCGAGCTCTTGGGTCTGCGTGCACCGTCGCCCGCCGAGCTCATCGCCTGCCGGTCGCTCCTACGCGGGCTCGCAGTCGTTCTCGGTGACCCGCCACCCCTGCTCGCCGCCCGCGCCCGCCTCGGACTCAGCGGGAGCTGAGAGGAAGCGGTTCCCTCAGCTGCCGGCGCTCGCCGGCATCGAGGATCGCATGTGGGCCTTGGCGGGGGCAGACCACCCCGGCGTGCGCCGGATCGAATGCACCGGCGGTCAACGGAGGCGTCGTTCGCTATGTCGGCCACATGACCAAGAAGAACGTCGGCGAGGACGCCGAGGGGGAGATGGAGTCGCTCGGCCACCTCGGCTCGAAGCAGGAGAAGGTCGCCGGCGGTGGCAAGGGCCACCTACTGATCCTCCGCCGCCCCTCGCCCGTCCGGGGCCGGCCCGGCGAGGATCTCCTCGACGCGCTCCACCTTTGACCGCAGCGCTCCGGCGTGGCCAGGGCGCACGTCGAGCTTGACGACCACGCTCACGCGCGGCGCCACCCCGGCGACCCGGCCGACCGCCGCTGCGATGACCGCCATCACCTCGTCCCACTCGCCCTCGACGTTGGTGAACATGGCGTTCGTCTCGTTGGGCAGCCCCGATTCGCGCACCACTCGGATGGCCTCGGCGACGGCCTCGCTCACCGAACCGTCCATCCCCACCGCCCCGCCGCCGAGCGGCGAGATGGAGAAGGCGGCTACGACGTCCACCGACGTTGCCTGACGACGCTCATGGGTGCTGGCGCTCCTCGGGGTACTGCGGGCCCTCGGGGTACTGCGGGCTCTCGGGGTGCTGCGGGCCATCCGGGCTCTGGCCCCCTGTCGGGGTGACGGGCGCCGCCGCCGCTGCCGGCCCCACCCCCGCAGGTCCCGCTCCCGCCCGCCCGGCATCGAGGGCGTCGAGCAGGTGCAGGGCGATGTCGCCGACGCGCACGTCGTCGCGCTGGTGGGCCCTGGTGCCGTCGTCGAGCATGATGTAACAGTACGGGCAGGCCGTAGCGACCCGGTCGGCGCCGGTGGCGAGCAGCTCGGCGCTGCGGTCCATGTTGATCTTGACGCCCTTCTCCTCCATCCACATGCGGGCGCCGCCGGCGCCGCAGCAGCGGGAGGTGGGGCCGCTGCGGGGCGCCTCGACGACGTCGATCCCGCCGAGGCTGCCGAGAACCTTGCGGGGCGCGGCGTAGATGTCGTTGTGGCGGCCGAGGTAGCAGCTGTCGTGGTAGACGACCCGCTCGGGCAGCGACGCGCCGCTCAGGTCCAGCCGACCCTCGTCTATCAGCTGCGACAGCAGCTGGCTGTGGTGGATCACCTCGTAGTTGCCGCCCAGCTGCGGGTACTCGTTCTTGAAGATGTTGAAGCAGTGCGGGCATTGCACCACGATCTTCCGGACGCCCAACCCGCCGAACATCTCCACGTTCTGCGTGGCAAGCATCTGGAACAGGTACTCGTTGCCGCTGCGGCGGGCCGGGTCGCCGTTGCAGCGCTCCGCCGGTCCGAGGACGGCGAAGTCGAGCCCGGCCCGGGTGAAGAGGGTGGCGATCGCCGCTGTGACCTTCTTGTTCTTGTCGTCGAAGCTGCCGGCGCATCCCACCCAATACAGGTACTCGTGGCCGAGGGGCGATCCCGGCTCGGCCACCGCCAGCTCGACGCCCGCCTCGGAAAGTCCCTCTGCCCAGGCCAGCCGGTCACCGTTGGACAGCCCCCACGGGTTCTCCTGGTTCTCGAGGGAGCGGTACATCGAGCCGATGGAGGCGGGGAAGTCGGACTCCATGAGCGACAGGTAGCGCCGCATGTCGAGGATCTTGTCGAGGATCTCGATGTTGACCGGGCAGATCTCGTCGCATGCCCGGCAGGTCGTGCACTGCCAGACCTCCTCGGCGGTGACCAGCTCGAACACCGACCCCGCCGACACGAGGATCGGGTCCCCGCCGACGACCGGGCTGAGCGGCTCGACGGGGAGGGCGGCGGGGCCGCCGGCCGGCGCCGGCCCGCCCACGAGGGCGACGGCGGGGTGGGACGCCGCCATCACGTTGCCGATCTTGTTCACGATCTCGCGGGGGTCGAGCTCCTTGCCAGTGTTCCTGGCCGGGCAGACGCTCGTGCACCGACCGCAGATCGTGCAGGCGTCGGTGTCCATCAACTGCTTCCATGTGAAGTCCGAGACCAGGTTGGCGCCGAAGGTCTCGAGCTCCGTCTGGGTGAGATCGGGCAGGGGCTTCATCGCCCCCTTGGGCCGCTCGCGGTCGCGCAGGTACATGTTGGCCGGCGAGGTCAGCAGGTGCCGGAGCTTGGTGGTCGGCAACGCCAGGAGGAACACGAAGAACGCCCCGACGTGCAGCACCCACATGCCCTGGTACAAGGAGCGCAGCGTGGAGGAGGGAATGCCGGACCAGATGTAGGAGAGCCCCCACCCGAGATACGTCCAGTGCTCGTAGGCGGGGCGGCCCTCGGCGGCGATGCGGACCGACTGGACCAGCGGGCCGGTCACCCCGATGGCGAGGAGCGTCCCGAGTATGAAGGCGTCCTCCGGGCGGGTCTTGATCCGCAGCCGGAACGGCCGCTGCACGTAGCGCCGGACGATCGCCCACACCACGCCGGCCACGAACAGGAGGCCGGCGGTGTCCCCGACGAACTTGTAGCCCTGATAGGTCCTGCCTGTGAGGAACTGCCAGCTGACAGGCAGGAGGTGGTCGATCTCGAGGGTCGTCGTCACCGCGAACAGCACGAGGAACGGGAAGTAGATCAGCGAGTGCATCGCCCCGGCCGCCGGGTCCCGCCACAACGTCTGCATGGTGAGGCCGCGCCAGAGGGCGTCGATGCGGCGCTTGCGGTTGGCGGCAGTCGTGACCCGCCGGTCGGGTTGGCCCCGCTCCCAATTCTGCACCCGGAGGGCGAGGAGCCAGCCGGCGGCGAGGATGGCGGTGCACACGCCCACGTAGAACGCCGCTTGCATGGCCGTCGGGATGTCCCAGAACACCGGCCGGCTGACGCGGGGCTCGCCGGCGTGGGTCTCGATGCCACCGGCGATCCCGGAGGCGGCCGTACCAAGGGCGAAGAGGGCGCTCAGCAGCGCCACCAGCTGCGAGGGCCGGATCCGGGGGCGGGGGCGGGATGCCATGACGAGATGGAAAGGTACCGATCGACAACGGGTCGCCCCAACTCCGACAGGAACCGGCGGTGTTGCCCACGCCGGCCCGTCTGCCGGCGGGGGCGTCAACCCGCCGGCCGGGACCCGGGTCGGGTCAGACGGTGGCGGCCCTGCGGTCGGCATCGCGGAGGCGTGCCGCCATGGTCACGAGCAGCTTCTGGCCGACGGCGGGGACCTCCTCGAGCACCCGGGCGAACGGACCTCTCTCGATGGCCAGCAGCTCGACCGGCTCGTCGGCGACGACCGTCGCGGTCCGCGGACCGCCGTCGAGCAGCGCCAGCTCCCCGAAGTAGTCACCGGGGCCGAGCACTGCCGCCTTGCGGCGGTTGCG
>JAJZJY010000411.1 GCA_021809885.1 Actinomycetes bacterium | reverse complement strand
ATCATAGACGGCGGTGTGCGAAACGTGCCGCTGGCCAGCTTGCCGACGAGGTTCAGCGCATGGGTGAAGTTCGCCGTGCCGCCCGCCGCGAACAGCCGGTTGATCTGAACGCACTGCCCGATGTAGGTGGTGAAGGCGCTCTCGGCGCTTGCCAACTGCGCTCGCTCCGACGACGTCAGCGCCGCGCTGGCCAGTGAGGCGAAGTCAGCTTCGATCTTCGGGTGCAGGGTGGCGACGCTGGCGAGGTCGGCCTTCGCCGAGACGTGGCCCGCGTAGTCCGCGGCGACAGCGTTCTCGTGCAGCGCCAGGTTGGTCATGTCGAGGTTCGCCACGGCCGCCTTGTTCGCTGCCGTGGCGTAGCCGTTCATGGCCTTAACCGAGGAGCTCCACGAGCTGGCCGTCGTCCAGCCCACTGCGGCGACGACGACCAGGAGCACGGCCAGCGCGCCGAACCCCGCCGTCAGGCGGGTGGAGACCTTGAAGTTGTTGAACTTGCCCATGAAGTTGGTCATCGTGGCTCCTGATTGCCGCGCCGAGCCGGTCGTGCCGGCGCGGCTTCGTCTTCCCTGACTGCTGTGACCGCTCTGGTGACGCCTGTGGGTGCCATGCCCTCCGCTTCCCGTCATCTGCCTCGCCGCTTCCCGACCGTCCGCTCGCGGCGCCTACGCGCTCGAGGGTGCGAGCGCCCGCTCCGTGTCGAGAAGGAGCAAGAGACGCTCGTCGAGCTTGAACGCTCCGAGGATCAGCTCCCTGGTCGGCCCGGCGACCGTCTCGGGCGGAGGCTCGAAGTCGTCCTCGGAGACGGTCACCACCTCGCCGATCTCGTCGACGAGCAAGCTGACCGCCTCTTCGCCCATGGTGAGCACGACGTTCATCTGCGGCTCCTCGCCGGCGGCCTCGAGGCCCAGCCGGCGCCGGAGGTCGAGCGCGGTGACGATCTCGCCACGCAGGTTGATGAGTCCGGCGACCTCCTCGTGGGCGAGGGGCACCGCGGTCGTCTGCTGCGGGCGGAGCACCTCGGCGACGTGCTCGACGCCGACGCCCAGGTGCAGGCCGCCGACCACGAAGGTGCACAGCTGTCGGTCCGCTCCCATCACGCCACCACCTCCTCGGCAGCGCCGACCAGGTCGGCGATGCCGGCCTCGGCGACGATCTGCTCGATGTCCACCAGGTCCACCACCCCGCCGCGGATGATCGCCGCGCCGGCAAGGCCGGAAGAGCCAGCACTGGCCCCCTGGACCTCGACGCGCTCTTGGACGATGTCGACCACTTCGTCGACCACGAGCCCGACGCTCGACTCGCCAGTGCCGTGGACAACCACGTTTAGCTGGGTGCGCCCGCTGAGCGACCCGCTCCCGGCGTCGACCATGGCGGAGAGGTCCACGAGGGGCAGGATGCGGTTGCCGTAGCGGACGACGGTGTGGTGGCCGGCCACCTCCAGCGCGTCGCCCGGAAACTTCTCGAGCCGGGTGACCTCCGCCAGGGGGATGGCCAGCGTGCGCCGCCGGTGAGCGGTCGCCACGATGAGGAGGCTCGTCGTGGCGTCCTCTGCTTGGGCGCCGCCGTGCATAGCCGACGCTGCAGCTGCGTCGCTGCGCTGCTCGCCGACCACGTGGCCCTGTCGAGCCAGGCCGAGCACGTCCAGGATCAGCGCCACCCGTCCGTCGCCCATGATGGTCGCCCCGGCGAAGGCGGGGATCCCCTTCACGTGCTCGCCGAGGGCCTTCACGACGATCTCCTCGGTGTCGTTGACGTCGTCGACCACCAGCCCGAAGGTGCGGTCGTTCACCTTCAAGACGACGATGGACACCGCCGACCGCCCTTCAGGAGCGCCAGCCACGCCCAGGGTCTCGTCCAGGTAGACGAGGGGCAGCAGCCGACCGCGCAGCCGGTAGACGGGCGCCCCATGGATGTCCTCGATGGCGCTGTCGGACTGGTCGGCCTCGACGCGAACCAGCTCGACCAGGTTCGCCTGCGGGATGGCATAGCGCTCCCCGCCACTGGTCACGATGAACGCAGGGATGGTGGCCAGGGTGAGCGGGATCTTGACCTTGAGCGTCGTCCCCCGCCCGAGCTCGCTCTGGATGTCGACCGTGCCGCCGATCTTCTCGATGTTGGTTTTGACGACGTCCATGCCGACGCCCCGTCCCGAGACGTTCGTGACCTGCTCGGCAGTGGAGAACCCTGGCGAGAAGATCATGGCCACCAGCTCGCGCTCGCCGAGCTCCCGGCTGTGCGCCTCGGTGAGCAGGCCGCGCTCGACCGCCTTCGCCCGGACCCGCTCGGGGTCGATCCCGCGGCCGTCGTCGGAGACCTCGATGTTGACCTGGCCACTCTCGTGGTAGGCCCGGAGCCGCAGGTGGCCCTCGGCCGGCTTGCCGGCTGCCAGCCGCTTCTCGGGCGCCTCGATCCCGTGGTCGACCGCGTTGCGGATCACATGGGTCAGCGGGTCGCGGATCGCCTCGATGATCGCCTTGTCGAGCTCGGTGTGCTCGCCCTCCATCTCGACGCGGACCTGCTTGCCGCAGGCCATCGCCAGGTCGCGCACCACGCGGGGGAACTTGCTCCACACGTTGCGGATGGGCTGCATCCGGGTCTTCATGACCGCTTCCTGGAACTCGGTGGTGATGAGGTTGAGCCGCTGGAAGGTACCCGAAGCCACGGTGTCCCTGCTGGCGCTGTGCTGGAGGATCTGGTTACGAGCGAGCACCAGTTCGCTCACCAGGTTCATCAGGTCGTCCAGCAGGCCGACGTCGACCCGGACGCTGCTGTCGGACACCGAGCCACGCCGCTCCTTCTGGGCCTGGAGCGCCTCGTTCACCTCGTCCTGGTTGGTCGCGCCGTGGTCGACAAGGACCTCGCCGATGCGGCGCTCATCCCCCAGCTGCTGGGCGTAGTTGGCCAGGATCACGGCCTCAGAGGTGACACTGCCGGCCGCCACCAGCAGCTCACCCAGCCGGTCGCCGCCGTCAGGGTCGCCTGCCGGTGCCGGCGCCGGCTCTGCGGGCAACGCACCGCCAGGCTCGAAGGAAGCCGTTGGCGCCCGGGCCGTCCCGTCGCTGCCGTTGGCTGATACGCGGTTGGCTGGTGCGCCGGCGTCGGCGAGCAGCACCGGGGAAATGGGGTTGCCACCGGCGCCGCCGGATGCGCCGGTGCCGTTCACCGCCTGCGCTCCGACCGCTGCGGCTGGCGATCCTGGCCCGGCAACCGCGCCAGCGAGCGCCTCGACCGCGCCGGCTGCTCTCAGCGCTGCTGGCGCCGAAGCCGTCGAAGCCGCCGAGACCGCGGTGGCACCAGACGCAGCTTCGGTCGCTGCTGGCGCCGCGGGAGAACCGCCGGACTGCTGCAGCGCCTCGAGCTGTGCCACCAGGTCGCTCCAGTCACCGTCGCCGTCGGTGCCGTTGGCCTCGATCGAGGCCAACATGAGCCGCACCGCGTCCACCAAGCGCAGCAGCGCGGTCGCGATCTCCGGAGTCAACATGAACTGGCCGTCGCGCAGCCGGCTGAGAAGGCTCTCCGCCACGTGCGCTACGCGCTCGAGCTTGGCGTAGCCGAGGAACCCGCAGGTTCCCTTGATGGTGTGGATGCTGCGGAAGATGCTCGCCAGCAGGTCTGGGCGGGAGGGGTCTTCTTCGAGAGCCAGGAGGTCGGCGTCAAGCCGGTCCAGGTTCTCGTAGCTCTCGACGAGGAACTCTTCAACGATCTCGTCCATCACGCATCCGCCTCGCACGCTGCGCCAGCGGCGGTCGGTGCAACGTGCGACGCGACGAGGGCCAGCCGGCCCGGCTCGTAGCCGTCGACGGTCACGTCCATGCTCACCTGCTCCCCATCCGCGTTGCCTTGTTGACGTCAATGACGAGAACGCACATCGCAAGCCTTTCCGTTGGCCGGCCCACCCGGAGAACCCCTCACCCCTGGCCGTCCCGGTTCCACCGCCGAGCCGGACCCGGACGGCCGGGGACCACCACGCGAGACCCAGATTGGTTGGATCCTGCGTTTGTGAGACCCGTGAACCAGGATCTTCTTCGGCGCCTTCTCCTTTCACCTTGAGCGTCACGTTGCGCGCGTCTCCAGGTTCTTCGACGCCACCAGTCGTGCAAGCGCCGACGCCTGCGATATGCGGGTCTTGTGACGCTCTCGTAGGTGCCTGACCGGGCCTGACGATCACCATTCGCGGCGACACGCCGCTTCCTTCCTACGGTTTCTGGCTGCTCAAAGCTGGAGAGGAAGAGAGAGAAGGGCGTGCGCGCCAAGAGCGTACTGATCCCGCTGTTTGGATTGGGCCATGCGGTGGTCCTGGGTGGCTTCGAACTGTTGACTGGCGAGGGCGGCGGACGTCCGGCGTTGATGGTCACGGTCCGGCCGAGACGAAGGACCCGCGGACGTTGTGGACGCTGTGGACGCTGTGGCGTGGCGTCGCCGTGGTTCGACCTCGGAGCGGGCACCCGGCGATGGCGTCACATCGACGTCTGGTTCGCCACCTGCGAGCTGGTCGGTGACGCCCGGCGGGTCAACTGCGCCGAGCACGGTCCGACCGTGGCCCGCGTCCCCTTCGCCCGTCACGACAGCTGGTTCACCCGGGTGGTCGAGGACCTGGTGGTCTTCGACGCCACCTGTCGGCCAGCGCATCAGGCCGGGAGGGCACAACTTCCGCCCAGGCCGCCAGCGCCGAACACCCATCTCCCGCCGTTGCGGTTGATCTCGGCGTCGATCGTGAGCCGGTGCCTCCCGAGGCGATCAGCGATGACCCGGTCGCTCTCGCTGCGCTCGATCCCGACCCGGATCTCCTCCCATTCGTGTGCGGACAACGGATTGGCTGGATGGCAACGGATTGGCTGCATGCCGTCGCTCTTCATCGGTCGAGGGTGGGTACCGACAGCGGGCATCTTGCCCGTCGAATCGCCCCGATCGGTGAAGCCTCGGGCCCCAGGTGTAGCCGGCATC
>JAJZJY010000410.1 GCA_021809885.1 Actinomycetes bacterium | reverse complement strand
GCGAGGCGGTTGCACTCGTCGTAGATCTCCTTGACGTTGCTCTCCGTGCCGGGCGTCCGGATGACGTCCGCCGGGTCCTCGACCCACGACTCCAACCACTCGAAGCGTTCGGCGCTCATTCCAGCGGGCAGCACGGCGACGCCCCGGCAGCCCATCAGCCGGGAGATGGCGACGCCGCCGCGGCAGTAGTTGCCCGTCGAGGGCCACACAGCGCGTTGGCGGGTCGGGTCGAAGCGGCCCGTCACGATGCGCGGCGCCAGGCACCCGTAGCTGGCGAGGACCTTGTGGGCGCCGATCATCGGGAAGCGGTCGGCGAGGGCGACGACGATGCGGGCGGGCGTGCCGGTCAGCTCCTGGGGAAGCACCAGGTGGTCGGGCACGCCGGTGGTGGCCTTGCGGTCGGCGGCGTTGTACCAGTGCACCCGGAACAGGTTGAGCGGGTGAGCCTCGTCGGGGCCCACCGTCGCCAGGCCGGCGCGGACCGCGTCCGGCACCAGCGTCGGATCGGCCAGCTCGGCGAACGTCGGCAGGGCGATCCGGCGCTCCCGGAAGCGCAGGACGGCACGGTCGTACGTGGCGCGGTCATCGACGTCCTGCACGACGTCAAGCGATCCCATGGGCCGTCATCCTCTCAGTTCTGACCACCAGGCAGGCGCTCCCATCCGGCGAAGGCATCGATCATGGCCCGCACGTCGCCGAGGGGGTAGAGGATCGGGCAGGTGCAGCCGTGGTCCATGTAGTCGCCCACCCGGGCCCGCGCCTGGTCGGGCGTGCCTGACGCCGTGAGCATCCGGACGATCTCGTCGGGGACCAGCCTGGCCGCCTCGGCCACCTGCTCGTGGGTGGCCGGCCAGGTGAGGACCTCGCCGACGGCGTCGAGCAGTGACGAGGGGACGCCGGACGCGGCCATGATGTGCGGCTGCTGGCCCAGGTACTGGGTGACCATGAGCCGGGCGGCGTCGAGCGCGGCCCTCTCGTCGTCGTGCACGGAGCAGACGACCAGCTGGGGCCGGTCCAGGTCGTCGAGGCGCCGGCCCCCACGCTCCACGCCGGCGGCGAGGTGCTCGAGGGCGCGCTCGTTGTAGTCGGGGGAGACCAGGTAGTTGAGCACCACCCCGTCGGCGATCTCGCCGGCCAGCTCCATCATCTTCATGCCTGTGGCGCCGACGTAGATGGGGACTGCCTTGGGGCGGCGCTCCTGGTAGACGTAGTCGAGCTCGACGCCGTCCAAGTGGACCCACTCGCCGTGCATGGTGACGGTCTCGTTGGCGAGCAGCGCCCGTACGGCGGTGACCACCTCGCGCATGACCGTGAGCGGCCGTGCCCGGTGGATGCCGACCTTGGCGGCGAGCGGGTCCCACCAGGCGCCGAGGCCGAGGGTCACGCGGCCGGGTGCGAGGTCGTCGAGCGTCGAGAACGTCGCAGCGAGGCGGGCCGGGTTGCGGGACCAGATGTCGGAGACGCCTGAGCCGACCTTGATCCGCTCCGTGACGGCGGCGTAGGCGGCGAGCGGGACGGTGGCCTCCCGCACGAGGCGGCTCTCCGCCTGCCAGACGGCGTCGAAGCCGCGACGCTCGGCGTACGCCGCGAAGTCCATCCCGTCGCGGATCGTGTGGGCGTCCTGCAGGTACAAGGCGACGCGGGTCATTGGGTGTCCTCCTCTGCGGACGTCCCGGACATGGGGAGGCGGCTGCGCCAGCGGCCGTCGGCGGCGTGCAGCGCGGCGGCGACCGCCCCGGCGGTCGGCACGAGGCCGATCTCGCCGACACCCTTGATTCCGTAGGGTGCGCGGGGCTGGGGCACCTCGACCAGCACCACCTCGATCGGCGGCACGTCCTTGGGGCGGAGGATCCCGAGGGAGCGCAGGGTGTGCTTCAGGGGAAAGGCCTCCCCGTCGGAGGGGAACTCCTCGCTGAGGGCGTAGCCGAGCCCCATGTGGACCGACCCCTCGACCTGGCCGGCGCACAACATGGGATTGACGGCCCTCCCCACGTCGTGGGCGGCAACGACGCGCTCGACGGCGAGCGTGTCGGGGTCGACGACCACGAGCTGGGCGGCGTAGCCGAAGGCGGAGTGGATCGTCGGGTTGTCCACCTCCCCGATGTGCTGCGTCCAGTCGACGCGGTACTCGGCCAGGTAGTCGACGCCGACCCGGCAGCCGTCCTCCCGGGCGGCGAGGCAGGCGTTGCGGACGGCGCCGGCCCCCATGAGGGTGCCACGGCTGCCAGTCGTCTGGCCGTCGCCGAGCTCGCGGCTGGTGTCGACCAGGACGCGCACCCTCGCCGGGTCGATGCCGAGCTCCTCGACTGCGACCTGGCGCGCAACGGTGTGGACTCCCTGGCCCATCTCCGTCCAGCCGTGGCGGACCTCGACTGTGCCGTCCGCTTCGAAGCGCACCACCGCCCGGGTGACCTCGTTGTAGCCGTTGCCGAGCCCCGAGTTCTTGAGCCCCAGCCCGATGCCTGCCGCCCTGCCCTCGGCGCGCGCCGCCTCGTAGCGGCCGGCGAGGGCGTCGAGGCAACGCTCGGCGCCTGCGCAGCCGTCGTCCATCACCTGCCCCGGGCCCCACACGTCGCCGGGGTGGATCACGTTCCGCTTGCGGATCTCCCAGCCGGTGATCCCCACCCGCTCGGCGAGGCGGTCCATCACCCCTTCCATGGCGAACTGCGCCTGGTTGGCCCCGAAGCCGCGGAAGGCGCCGCACACCGGGTTGTTGGTGCGCACAGCGACGGAGCGCACGTCGACGGCAGGCACCCGGTAGGGGCCGGTGGCGTGGCCGGCGGCCCGCTCGAGCACCTTCATGCCGACGCTCGCGTACGCGCCCGAATCGCCGAGCATGCGGGCCCGCACCGCCGTCAGGTGGCCGTCGCCGTCGCAGCCGGCCCAGTACTCCATGCTGATCGGGTGGCGCTTGGCGTGCATGCGGAAGCTCTCCTCCCGGCTCAGCGTGCACTTCACCGGCCGGCGGAGCAGCCAGGCGGCGAGGGCGGCGTGCGCCTGGTTGGAGAGGTCCTCCTTCCCGCCAAAAGCCCCGCCGTTGGTCACCAGCTCGACGCTCACCTTCTCCCGGTCGAGGCCGAGGCAGGCGGCGATCTGGTCGCGGTCGTCCCAGATGCCCTGCCCGCCGGAGTACACGTGCAGGCCGCCGTCGTCGCGGGGCAGCGCCAGGGACGACTCCGGCTCGAGGAAGGCGTGCTCGACGCGCTGGGTCTCGAAGACCTCGTGCAGCACGTGGGCGCTCGAGGCCAGGGCGGCCTCGACGTCACCGCGGGTGTACTCCGAGACCGACAGCACGTTGGAGTCGGTGCCCCACACGGCGATGTCGTCGGAGTCGACGGCGGCCGCGGGGTCGACGACGGGCGGCAGGCGGCGGTACTCGGCGGCCACCAGCTCGGCGGCCGCCCTCGCCTGGCCGCGGGTCTCGGCGACCACCACGGCGAGCACGTCGCCGGCGTAGGAGGTGCGGCCCCCCTCGGGGATCATCACCGGCCAGTCCTTGTGGATGATCCCGACCCGCAGGTCGCCGGGGATGTCGGCGGCGGTGTAGACGGCCAGCACGCCGGCGGCCGCCGAGGCGGCTGCGGTGTCGATGCGCACCACGTCGGCGCGGGAGTGGTCGGTCAGGCGCAGGGCAGCGTGCGCCATCCCGGGCACCCGGAGGTCGTCGACGTAGCCGCGGTCGCCGAGGGTGAGGCGCTCGGCCTCGTACTTGGTGGCGGAGGCCCCCACCCCCCCCGCCGACGATCCCCGTTCCGGCTCGACTCCGCGGGCCACCGCCTCGATGGCGTCGAGGATCTTCACGTACCCGGTGCAGCGGCAGAGATGTGCCCCGAGGTGGCGGGCCATGTCCTCCCGGCTGAGCGCCGCCCCCTTCTTGTCGACCTGGGCCTTCGCCCGCATGACGATGCCTGGTATGCAGAAGCCGCACTGCAGCCCCCCGCAGGCCGCGAACGCGCGGGCCCAGCGTTGCCGCTCGTCCTCGGGGAGGCCCTCGAGGGTCACCACCTCCCGGCCCTCCGCCTTGGCCAGCGGGTACTGGCAGGACACCTGGACCTTGCCGTCGATCATCACCGTGCAGCCGCCGCACTGGCCCGACGGCGAGCACCCGTCCTTGGGCGAGGTGACGTCGAGCTCCTCGCGGAGGGCGGCGAGGAGATGGGGATGGTCGTCGCTGACGTGCACCTCCCGGCCGTTGACTGTGAGCGTCGTCACGGGTTCACCTCCGTCATCAGCCCGTAGACCTCCGGGCGTCGGTAGCGGGCGAAGTCGAACAGCGTCCGCTTGTAGCGGACCGTCCAGCCGAGGTCGCACTCGGCGACGACGAGCTCGTCGCCGGTGGTCACCGCCTGGGCGACGACCTGGCCGGAGGGGGCGATGATGGCGCTCTGGGCGAGCGAGTCGACGCCTTCCTCCATGCCGCCCTTGGCGACGCCGACGACCCAGGTCCCGTTCTGGTAGGCGCCGGCCTGCATCACGAGCTGGTTGTGGAAGCCGGCGAGGACGTCCTGGCTCGGGTCGGGGGCGTAGTGGATCGGCGTGTTGTAACCGCAGAGGATGAGCTCGACCCCCTGCAGGCCCATCACCCGGTAGGACTCGGGCCAGCGGCGGTCGTTGCAGATCATCATGCCCACCCGGGCACCGAATGCGTCCCACACCCCGAACCCGTCTGGGCCCGCTTCGAAGTAGTACCGCTCGAGGTGCTGGAACGGTCGCCACGGCTCGTTGGCCTCGTGGCCGGGGATGTGGACCTTGCGGAAGCGGGCGACGACCGAGCCGTCCCGCTCGACGAGCACGGCTGTGTTGTAGCGGTGGCCGTCGGGTGTCAGCTCGGCGTAGCCCAGGTAGAACCCGACGCCGAGGGCAGCAGCCTCGTCGAACAGCACCTTGGTCGCCGGCCCCGGCATCTCGGTCTCGAACCAGTGGTCCGCCGCCTCCAGGGGCTCGACC
>JAJZJY010000409.1 GCA_021809885.1 Actinomycetes bacterium | reverse complement strand
GTGCCGGGCGAAGGCCGCCGGCACGAGGACGTCCCTGGCCCCCCAGACGAACAGTGCCGGGGGGAGCAGCGACGGCAACCGCCGCCAGAACCCCTCGTCCCCGAAGGCGTCATCGAGGTAGATCTCCTTCAGCGCGGATGCGAAGGCGACCCGGTGGGGGCGGCTCCGGTACACCCGGGCCCACTCCCCGGCGGCAGCCCGGCAAACGCCCGGCGGGAGGCGCCCCGGATGAGCGAAGAGCAGGCGGATGGCGCCGGCAACAGCCCACTCCGGCAGGGCGACGGTGGGCAGGGGCAGGCCGGCGAGCTCGGGGCGGAGGAGGCGCACCAGCGGCACGGCCTGGCGGAGCCGGCGGAAAGCCACCGCTGGGGCGAGCAGCACCAGCGCCGAGGTCCGAGCCGGTCGGCGGAGGCCCAACTCCAGGCCGATGCGCCCGCCGAGGCTGTTGCCGACGATCACCGCCTTGTCCACGCCCTTGGCGTCGAGCAGAGCTTCCAGCCAGGTCGCGAAGAACGCGGCGTCGTAGCGCACCGGCGGGGCGGAGCTGGCACCGTGGCCGGGTAGGTCCGGGGCGATGACGCGGTGATCGAGCGCCAGGTCACGAAGGACGGGCAGCATCGAGGCGCTCGTGGCGCCGAGACCGTGCAGGAGGACGGCGATCGGGGCTCGGCGCGCCCCCGCCTCCACGAGGGCGGTCCGTACCCCGGCGCTCTCGATGACGCCGGTGGCGACCATCCGCCCCTGGGCAGTGCCCAGCAGCCCGTCGAGGTGGAGGGACAGCCCTACGTCGCCCTCCACGTGGATGTGACCGTCGAGGAAGGCGTCCAGGCCGGAGATCTCCCCGCCGATGATCGAGACGATGGTCGCACGGTCGCCGCTGATCCGGGTCGTCGGCGTGCGGGTGCGTCCGGGGTGCACGCGGATCCGGCCGTCCCAGATCACGAGCGTGGCTGCGCCGGCGCTGCCGGCGTCGAGGACCATGTCGGCTCGCGCCGCCGCGAGGCCCCCGGGCGAAATGGGTCGCGGCGCCCGCTCGAGGCGGGTAGCGACGAGCTCGGCAAGCTCCGAGCCTGACTCCCCCATCCTACGAATCTAGCGGCGAGAGGACCGAGGGGAGCGGCCGGCGTTTGCGGTTCGTGCACATGGTCGTAGGCTCGCGACGGCCGCCGACTGTGGACGGGGTCGGAGAAAGGGCGGCCCGTCGCCGTCCTCGGGAGGAGGTGCCGTGGCCCTCATGTCCATTGCCGACGCCATATTCCTCGTTCCTGAGCGCCGGGAACAGCCCATGCACGTCGGCTCCCTGCAGGTGTACCAGCTCCCTGAGGATGCCGGACCCGACTGGGTGGCGAACCTGTACACCTCGTGGTTGGAGTGCACCGACGTCCGCACGCTCTTCCGGCGCCGGCCCGTGCGGAGCCTACGCACGCTCGGGGCCTGGGCCTGGGCGGTGGACGACGACATCGACCTCGAGCACCATGTCCGCCTCTCGGCGCTGCCCCGTCCCGGGCGGGTCCGGGAGCTGCTCGCTCTCGTGTCGCGACTCCATGGGACACCGATCGACCGGCAGCGCCCGCTGTGGGAGCTCCACCTGATCGACGGCCTCGAAGGGGACCGCTTCGCGGTGTACACCAAGGTCCACCATGCCCTCTTGGACGGGGTCACCGGAGTGCGGCTGCTGGCCGACGCGCTGGCCGGCAAGCCCACGGAAGACGTGCCTCCCTTCTGGGCGAACCGGCCGGGACGCAACCGGTCGACGAACGCCGCGTCGGTATCCGTGCCCGGGGCCGTGCTGCAGGCCGGCATCGACCTCGCCGAACTGGGTCCGGCCCTCGCCCGTCGCTTGCTCGAGGCTGCCCTCGGTACCGATCAACACGCCGTGCCTCCCCGGACGATCCTCAATGTGGCGATCACCGGCTCCCGGCGCTACGCCGCCCAGGGATGGCCTCTGGACCAGGTACGGGCGGTGGCCAGAGCAGGGGGCGGGACGGTCAACGACGTGGTGCTGGCCATGTGCGCCGCCGCCGTGCGGCGCTACTTGTCGGACCTCGATGCCCTGCCGGACGCCCCGCTCGTCGCCATGACGCCGGTGTCGCTCAGGCTCCGGAGGAGGGAAGGGGCAGACGAGGGTGGCAACGCCGTCGGTGCGATCCTCTGCAACCTGGCGACCGACCTGGCCGACCCCGCCCAGCGGCTGGAGGTCATCCACTCGTCCATGGCGACCGGCAAGGCATCCCTGGCCGGGCTCACGCCCCTCCAGATCACCGCCCTCAGCGCCGTCCAGATGGCGCCGCTCGCGAGCAGCATCTTCCGTCCCCTGGTCGGGCTCATCCCGCCGCCGTTCAACCTGATCATCTCCAATGTTCCCGGGCCCCGCCATACCCGGTACCTGAACGGCGCCCGCCTGGCCGGTCTCTACCCCTTGTCGGTCCCGATCGACGGTCAGGCGCTGAACGTCACGGTGATCAGCTACGACGGGAGCCTGGAGTTTGGGCTCACCGGAGACCGCCGGGCCCTGCCTCACCTCCAGCGGCTCCTCGGGCACCTCGACGCCGGCCTGAAGGAGCTGGCGTTGGCAGTGGGTGCCTGACGCTCAGGCCGTGCCTTGCCCCGGTGACGGCGGGTGCGCCCGGCGCGCCCCTGCCAGCGCTGCTTGCAACGCGGGTGTGGCCGCAGCGATGATCGTCCGGCGCCCACCGGTCTCCCGGCTCACCGGATCCCTACCCCACGCGTCGCCGACCATTGCTCCGGCCTCACGGCAGACCAGGAGACCGCCGAGATAGTCCCAGGGTGAGAGCGACTGGCGCCCCCAGTCGACGAAGCCATCGAGAGTTCCGCATGCGACGGCGCAGAGATCCAAAGCAGCGGCCCCGAGGCAGCGGAACTGCGACCAGCCGAGGTGCGAGGGGGGCCAGCCGGACGTGGCGACGACAGCGGCGCCCATGGCCGCGGTCGGCGCCGGCGCGATGGGGACTCCGTCGCGGCGGGCGCCACCGCCTCGCACGGCATCGAACCGGCTTCCCGTCGCCAGGTTGGCGACCACAGCGGCCAGGGGGCCGTGCTCGTCCAGGGCGCAGAGGCTCGTCGCGAACCAGGGGATCTGCCGTGCAGCGTTGGTGGAGCCGTCCACCGGATCGATGACGACCAGCAACTCCCGGTCGGCGTCATGAAGGCCGGATTCTTCCGACAGCACCCCATAGCCGGCCTGGAGCAGCAACTCGCAGCCCACCGCGTCGGCTACCAGGTCGTGGCGGTACTGCCAGTCGTTGGTGCCGGCAAGTCCCCAGTCCTCGAGGTCGTCGAGGGCGGAGCGGATCGCCGTGGCGACAGCGTGCAACACTTCCAGGACATCGGTCGCAGCGGCGGCAGGCACCACCCGACGCTACCGGCGCCATCGCTGGTCCGTCCCACCTGCACGGTAGGGTTGGTCCGATGGCCGTCATCGACGTCGCCGGATACGTGGCGGAGCTCAAGGACCATGCCATAGACCACGGATTCCACGTCCACGACGAGCGTCACTTCGTCGAGACGTACTCTCTGCGCCAGTCCTGGGAGGTGGAGCTGCACCCGGAGGAGGGCTGCGACGGGCCGCTCGACCTCCACCTCGCGCTTGAAGTCGACCCGCGGGTGCTCCTTGCCTTCGAGGACAAGGTCATGGAGCTGCCCGACGACGCCGAGCCACCGGACGAGTACACCTTCCCGCTGACCTTCACGTGGGCTCTCCCGCCGCTGGCACACGGCCCTGACCTGCTCCGGCTCACGATGGAGCTGGCAGGCATCGGCGGCGTGGACCTGCCTCTCGAGTCCTCAGCGATAGACAGCTACCCGTCGGCAACGGACCCGTCGGAGCGGCGCGTCACCGTCGTTGCCCACCGCCACGTGTCCCTGGCGAGGATCCTGGCCGGCGAGGAGCTGCTCTGTGACGCCTTCGACCGTGCCCTCGCCGTGAGCGAGTACCTCCTTGCGCAGGCACCGGCATGGCTGGGACAGGACTGATGGGATCCGTGAAGAAAATCGGTTGACGGGACGCGCTCGACGTGCTGGGATTCGAGTCACACGTCGGTGATCGACGTCGTGACGACCCATGGAAGCGAGGAAGGAGTGAGCCGGTGCTGAGCAACCACTGCACTACGCAGCCGACGCCCGTGCTCCTCTTCGGCGCGCTCGAGGGTCCGATCGTGCTCGAGAGCGACCACCCGCGGCCCGGCACAGCGCAGGCGAAGACCATGGGCGGGCGGCCTCGCCCGATCCGCACCGACGCCACGACCACCTCCGTCGCGCGGCCGACGAGCTCCCTGGACCGGTGGACCGGATAGGTCCGCCTCCGTTCGGACGCAGGGCTCCAAGGCCGCCGGGAAACCCCGGCGGCCTTCTTCGTTCTCGTAGGACAATCGCAAGGAAGGGGAGAGCGACGTGTTCGCCTCCGAAGTACTGGACGATGTGAACGAGCCCCACGAGGTCACCGACTGGGACGAGGCCCTGTGCCGCGACGCCTCGGGAGCCATGACGCTGCTGTTCTTCTCCGACGAGATCCGCGATATCCGGCAGGCGAAGTTGGTCTGCCTGGGCTGCCGCCTGATCGATCCGTGCCTTGCCGGCGCCCTCGAGCGGCGGGAGCCGGCCGGCGTGTGGGGCGGCGAGCTGTTCGCCAACGGCCGCATCCTGACCCAGAAGCGGAAGCGGGGTCGGCCCCCCAAGCACCGGCCGGAGGAGTCGATCCAGCTGACGGCGTGAGAGACCCAGGCCAACGCGGACCCAGGCCACGCGGTCAGCTGGAGTACGCTGCCCGGCCGTCTCCTACCATGGTCGGGGCGGGCGTTTAGCTCAGTGGCAGAGCGCCGGCCTTACAAGCCGGTGGTCGGGGGTTCGAGTCCCTCAACGCCCACCACCGAGGAGCGCATGTCGAACCCGGTTCACCTGCTCAGGCCGGACGAGCGCGTTAACGACATCGCCGGGGTGCAGCACG
>JAJZJY010000408.1 GCA_021809885.1 Actinomycetes bacterium | reverse complement strand
GGAAGGCGCACCGAGAGGAATTCGCTACTGGGTTGGTCAGGTAGACGCCGATCTATTCCAGGTAATGCCACTGTATTCTCGGTTAGCCGGGCCAGTAAACGTTCGGTTGTCGGAAGCGCTAGCATCCGATCAGTTGCCGGTCGCAGACGTGAAACGTGGGATGTCTGCACTGCAGGGACGTACCGAGAAGCCGGTACCGACAGCCAATCCGTTCTTTGCATACTTGTGAACGGGAAACATGGCTACTTCCAGCCTAGCCTCGACGAGGGCGAATCGCTGCCCCAGCCTTCTTAAATTCGCGCCGGATTGTCTCGGCATCGACGCCAAAGTGCGATCCTGTGGCCTTCAACGATTGCCCGCTCGAATAGAGTGCCGCTGCCAGCGCAACATCGTCGTTTGAGAGCACTCTGCGGGTTCTTCTGCGATCTACGCCCTGTTGCTCCAGGTGGCTAAGGACCGTAGTGCGGTGAACGCCATAGCTCACGGCGAGTCGGTTCGCAGTTGAACCAGCTTCGTAGTCTTGAGCAAGCCGGGTGATCTCGGTGGGTGTCAGTCGACGCTGTCGCTGAACAGATCGACTGGTTCTAGGGGCACACTGATCCTCGCGTTGCCCCCCGAGGGCCGCTTCAAGGGTTGGACCGACTTCCTGTTTCGCGAGTAGCGCGATCACCTCCACCAGGTTCGATGACCAGCAGACTTGCGAACGCGGTGGTGCCATGGCGCGAAACCGTCCCTCGATTTTGTGGTCCTGCGGCGGAACCACCCTTGTCGCGCAGCCGATGCTTGCGCCCGGGCGTGGCTGTTGTAGCCAGGAGGAACGATGTTGCCGGTTACCGATGGGCTGGCTCGCCAAAGCGCTCGCGTGCAGCTTGCTTGCTGACACCGAGCACTGCGGCGATCTGCGTCCAAGTCCGGCCATTAGCGCGGGCTATAGCCACTCTATCGGCTAGTTCGAGATCGCTAGCGGCTACTGCGCGCAAAGCGTTGCCGATGGCACGGAGATCTCGCCCGTCTGAGTCGGGCGAGGCAAGGGCGGCCGGGTCGAGGCTGTCGAGCCACGCTTCGGTGTCGGCGAGGGCCTTTTGGAGCTGTTCATGGGTTCGGGGCATGGCTCACCTCAGGTACTTGTGGAATATGGGTCGTAGCGGCATGGCGTGGAGAACGACCGGTTCCTCGTTCGGATCGTCATCGAGGATCACGATCTCCAGTAATCGCCCGGACCGGTCGGCACCGATGAAGAGATCCCGTCCGCCACCGGGTACCACCCGCATGGGATGGCGAAGGGCGTGACGGATGTCCTCGTCGACGATGCCGTGTCTTCGGGCGCTGTCTGCGAGCTCCACCTAGGGACAAGGTTACCCTGTCCTTAGTGTGCCACCAAGGTAACCTTGTCGAGACAACAGACGCGTGGCCTGGACGTGCAGAAGGAGGTACCGGCGATGGTGTCCCAGATCACCGGTCGCTCGCGCCTCGACGGACGACCACGTTTGGAGGCGGCAGTTGAACCGGTGGACATCAACCCGGGCGAATGGTTTCGCCTTCTGGCACCTCAAGACCACCACCGAGGAGCGCATGTCGAACCCGGTTCACCTGCTCAGGCCGGACGAGCGCGTTAACGACATCGCCGGGGTGCAGCACGGTGTCGCCGTTGGGGGACAAGAGGCTATTCGCACGGTGGACAGAGACGACCACGCAGCCTTCGGGCAGGAGCCGGCTCCGTAGCGCCTGGCCGGCGAGCGGCGAGTCCTCGCCGACGCGTTCCTCGACCGCTGATGCCTTGCCGGCCACCTGCGACAGGCGCCCGAGGTTGGCCTCGAGCGCGCCGTGGTAGGCCCTGACCACGTCGGTAGTGGCGAGGACGCCGCGCACACGGCGCTCGGTGTCCAGGACGGTCGCCCAACCACTCACACCCGACAGCGCCGCCAGCGCGGTGTCGAGGTTGGCCCGCAGCGGTACCGTGGCGGCCGTCGGGTCTGCCAGGCGTCCGACGTCCGCGTCGGGGCGCTGACCCGCCTCCTCGGAGACGCCCGCACGGCCGACGACACCGACGAAACGTCCCTGCTCGTCGATCACGGGTGCTCCGGGCACGCCTTCAAGGTCGAACTGCGAAACAGCTTCGGTTACGCTCACCTGCTCGCCGAGCACCACACGAGGCGGGCTCATGGCCTGGAGGACGGTCACCCCTGCGAGCATGGGGAGGCCGAAGCCGAAGCGCTGGGCAGGTGCCTCGGCCCGGCTCTTCAACTGACTGCGGTAGATGGTGTCGTCGCTGTGACGGACGATGAGGTACGCCAGTCCGACTGCCACCATCGCAGGCGCCAGCAGGGTAAGCGAGCCGGTCATCTCCGCCACCATCAACATGATGGCGAGCGGTGCACGTGCGATCGCCCCGAAGCAGGCCATCATCCCCACGACCACGAACGCTGCGGGTTCGTGGGGCACGCCCGGAGCGATCGGCTCCAAGAGCCGCCATACCGCGGCCCCGGTAAAGGCGCCGATCACCATGCCCGGCCCGAAGATCCCCCCTGAGCCGCCCGACCCGATCGACAACGAGGTTGCGAGGATGCGAGCGAACGGCAGGAGCAGCACTACCCACAGCGGGATCGACGCCAAGGACGGCCCGAGGGCCTTTTGGACCCAACCGTAACCGGTTCCGAGCACCTCGGGCACAGCCAAGGCCATCAGGCCCACGAGCAGGCCGCCGAGGGCAGGCTTGAGCATGCGGGAACCGGGCAGGCGGTGGGTGAGGCTCACCATCGCGTAGAAGCCGCGGCCGTAGGCAAGCCCGACGAAACCGCAGACAACGCCGATGACGGCGAACCAGACCAGTTGGACGGGCTTGTGGAACTGGTAGCCCGAGGCGACGTAGCCGAACAGCGGCGTGAACGTTTCGACCAGCCCAAAGACGGTGTAAGCGATGACCGAGGCGATCAGGCCCGGGATGAGCGCCTCGACTTCGAAGTCGTCGCGGTACACGATGTCGGCCGCCAAGACCGCCCCGCCGAGGGGCGCCCCGAAGATCGCCCCGATCCCCGAGCCGATCCCGACCGACACCGCGACCCGGCCGTCCTCAGGAGAGAGGTCAAGTACCCGGGCGAGGAGCGAGGCGAACCCAGCCGAGATCTGCGCGGTCGGGCCTTCGCGGCCACCCGAGCCTCCCGAGCCGATCGTCAGCGCCGAGGCGACGATCTTCACCACCACGGCGCGAGCGCGGATCATGCGGGGGTTCTTGTGCACCGCGTCGATAGCCGCGTCGGTGCCGTGCCCTTCGGCCTCGGGTGCCACGAAGAACACCAGCACCCCCGACAGCAACCCGCCGAGCGCGACTACCAGGGGGATGGCCCACGGCCGGGCGAAGTAGCCGCTCCCCGCACCGTTGCCCTCTCCGGCGGGAGTGGGCACACGGTAGCCCGCCAGCGTGTCCAAGAAGAAGTGGGTAGCGGCGACGAGAGCGCTGTAGAACACGACAGCTCCGAGACCGGCTATGAGCCCGATGGCACCCCCGAGCACTACCCACTTGCGCAGGTACGACGACCGCTCGATCCAAGCGCCCAACCTGGCCGCGCCGGCGCGCAAACGGCGTGCCACGACTGCGACGAGCCCTCGTGCGGCCCGAGCGAGGCGCCCGGAAGCGCCGAGCCTACCGGCGATCAAATCGGACCCGATGGGCCGGCAACGCTCGGGTGCTCGGGCGTCGGTCTGTCCGGGTGGATCACTCACGCCATCCGAGTGACCAGTCCTGCTCGGGGATCTCCCCGGCCGCTTCTGCGAACGCCCGCAGGGCTACCACCAACGTCTCGCGCCCAGCGGAAGGCATCGCCGCGAGGATCCGGCTCACTTCGGCTCTGCGCTTTCGGGTGACCTGGCGGAGCAGCGCCCGCCCGGAGGCGCTGATGAGGATGTTGAGGGCGCGGCGGTCATCGTCAGGTCGGTTGCGTTCGATCAGGCCCTTGCGGACCAGGCGGTCGCACATTCGAGTCGCGGTCGATGGCGACACGTCCAACGCGGCGGCCAGGTCGGCCGCTCGCTGGCCACCACGGCTGGCCAGGACCACCAAGGCCCGGTACTGCGCCAGGGTGATATCGGCCCCGATGCCGGCGAGCGACCTGGCGGCTACAGCCACCAGAGCACGGCTCGCCGACACGACAGCGTCGACTACCTCTTCGTCAGCCGCCGTCAGTTGCCCAGGCATGTGCACTAGCGTACCATTGCGCACTGCATGTATATCGACCCGCTGACGAGGGATCGACTGGCCCGCCATGCATACTCGAGGGCGCCGTGAGCCGGTTGAGCTTGGAGCCGGGCGTCAGCTCGGTCACCTGGAGCGCCGTCGAGCGGACCGGTGTGGTGCTGGCCGCCGAGATGTGAGCCGGTCGACCGTGCAGAGCGGGAGCCTCACACGGTGGCGGACGGGCCGTTTCGTTGGCGCGACTCGTTGGTCCGGGCCACGGTGTTCAAAGCGACGGTTGAAGACGCCATCGGCGGGAACGGCCACACCGCGCTGACGTTGATCTCGCACAGCACGTAGCTGTCCCCGGTCCCCGGCGTGCTCGTCCTTCGGGCCGTAGAGGAGGTCGGCGTCCCAGATGACCGGGAGCTCTCGCACGTCGAGGCCCAGGGCGCGCGCGCCATCTCGGGCACCGATTTCTGCTCCGCCTGCTGGCGCAGCAGTTGGTAGGCGGGGGCTTCGGGACCCTCCATCACGTGTGCTGTCCGCGCCCGGCGGGGGGTGGCGGGGGCGACATCGAGCAGACCTTTGGGCCACTGGTGACAGAAGCCGACCACCTTGTCGTGGGAGAAGGAGCAGCGGATCATTCCGTCGACCAGCCGAGGCCGGTACGCCTGGTCGATGGGGCGAGCGCACCAGCCTCCGCGAGTTCGTCGGCCCGCGCCTCTCGCACGTGCACCGGCGATTCGAGCGTCGCTGGCTTCAGCAGGATCGGCGAGCTCGACGCTCCACACGCCGTTGCCCCGCCCC
>JAJZJY010000407.1 GCA_021809885.1 Actinomycetes bacterium | reverse complement strand
AGGCAATGGAGGACGTCGGCTTCACCAGGTTCGTGCCGACCCGCAACGGCGAGCCCGTCGACCTGGACGGTGTGCGGGTGATGATCGTCGCTGCCACGTCGCCCTCCGACGGCCCCATCGGCGACTCGGTGCTCGCTGTCGACGACGGCGAGGTGAGCCTCATCGACCAGAACGACTGCCACCCCCGTGACCCCGCCGGCCTCGCCGGCCTCGGCCCCTACGACCTGCACCTGCTGCAGTACTCGGGGGCGATCTGGTACCCGATGGTCTACCGCATGGAGCCGGGGCGCAAGGCGGCCCTGGCCCGGGAGAAGCGGCGCCGCCAGATCGAGCGGGCGATGGGCTACATCCGAGCGGTGGGTGCCGCCCACGTGGTGCCCTTCGCCGGGCCGCCGGCGTTCCTCGACCCGGAGCTGTTCGAGCTGAACGACCTGCACGCCGACCCGGCCAACATCTTCCTGGACCAGCCGCAGTTCCTGGAGGAGATGGCCGGCGCCGGCATGCACCACGGGGAGCTGGCGGTCGCGGGCACGGGGATCCATCTCGGGCCCGGCCGTTTCGAGGTGACCCATGCCGAGGCGCCGGAGGCGATCTTCGCCGGCAAGGAGCGCTACCTGCGCAGCTACCAGCAGCGCCGAAAACCGCAGCTGGACACCGCTCGCCCCCGCCTGAGCGGGCCATCCCGTGGCGTGGGGGACCTCGCTGCCGCTCTGGCTGCATGGTGGGAACCTCTGATCCGCCACGCGCCGACCCTGCGCCGGGCCCTCGGCGGCCGGCTCGTGCTCGACGTCGGCGCCTACGGGGTGGTCCTCGATCCCGGGGAGGGCACGGTGCGGCCGTGGCGGGGCGAGGAGTGGGAGCACTGGTTCGGCTTCGACGAGGCTGTCCTGTGGGATGTCGTCGACCGCCACGTGACCGACTGGGTCAACGAGTTGTTCCTCTCCTGCCGGTTCGAGGCCGACCGGGTCGGTGGGTACAACGACGCCGTGTTCACGTTCTTCAAGTGCCTCGAGCCTCGCCGTATGGCGCACCTGGAGTCCACGCTCGCCTCCGCCGAACGCCTCGCCGACGGCGCGAGCAGCTCCGGGCTCGAGACGTTCCGCTGCGGCGACTGGGTCATCGGCCGGCGCTGCCCTCACCTCGGCGCCGACCTGAGCCGCTTCGGCCGGGTGCACGGGGAGACGATCACCTGCAGCCTCCACGGACGCACCTTCGACCTGGCCACCGGCAGGTGCCTCAACGGGGTCGAGCCCCCGCTGTTCAGCCGCCCGGCCCTGCAGGCCCCGATCGACGGGTAGGGGCTACTTCCCTTCCGTACCTGACGCCCACACCGCGGGGCCGCGCGCCGGGTAGACGACGAAGTTTGCGTCGTCCTGGATCACCGCGTGGGTGGGTCCGGAGCGGGTGGTCCCGGTCTGCCACAGCAACTTGCCGGCGGAGGAGACGACCTCCAGGTTGCCGTTGGCGGCCAGCACGGCGACGTTGCCGGGGTGCCCGTAGGTGTGGGACTGCCACAGGGCTCGGCCGCCCACGACGTACTCCACGAGGTTGCCGTCGCGCTGCATGATCATCGCGAACCGCCCGTTGGCGGAGAGGACCGCGTGCCCGCTGGTGAGGACCTCGCCGGTGGTCAGCAGGTTGGACGGCGGGGGTGGTGGCGGGGGAGGGGGCAGGGTGGTGGTGGTCGTCGGCGCGACGGTGGTGGTCGGCGCCGGCAGCGTCGTCGTGGCGCAGGTGGCGGGGGTGGTCGTCGTGACGCAGGGGTCCGTGGTGGTGGTGGTCGTCGTGGTCGTGGCCGGCGGTGTCGCGCTTGGGTCGAGGGCGAAGTTCTGGAGGGCCGCTGCGCTGCCGAGGAACATGTCGCCGTCGTAGCCAAACTGGTTGTTGTCGGTGTACTGCCACACCGTCGGGGCGGTCCACCCGGTGGGGACCGGGGTGGGGCTCGACCCCCATGCGGCTACGTCGAGCGGGTCGACGGCGGCGATGGGGGAGCCGTGGGTGCAGGTGTTCCAGAAGTTGGCGTTGGTGTACAGCGTCGGGTACCGGCCGGTCAGGTACTGGTACTCGTTGTCGAAGGACTGGACCCAGGCGATCAGCTGTGCCGGGGTCATGCCGTAGCACTCCGGCCCGTAGGGGTTGTACTCGAAGTCGAGCATGCCGGGCAGCGTCCTGCCGTCGGGGGACCACCCGCCGCCGTTGGCGACGAAGAAGTCTGCCTGGGCGGCGCCCGTCGAGTTGTTGGGGATGGCGAAGTGGTAGGCGCCCCGGATCAGGCCGGCTGCGTAGCTGCCGTTGTACTGCTGCGGGAAGTAGGTGCTGTCGACGTAGTAGGTGCCCTCGGTGGCCTTCACCCAGGCGAAGGTGTCGCCGGCGGCGGCGACCGCCGCCCAGTTGATGTTGCCCTGGTGGCTGGAGACGTCGATGCCGATCGGCTCGGGCGGCGGCGCGACGGTGGTCGTTGACGTGGACGACGTCGAACTGGTGGGCGTGGAGGTGGTGGTGGAGCCGCCCGGGACGGTCGTCGTGGTGGTGGGGGGGCTGGGCTGCATCGGCCGGTTGGCCGTGGCGGTGCGGGTCCGCCGGCCGGGCATGGTCGAGCCGAGGAAGTCGGCCCACGGGTGGGTGATGGCCTCGGGGTGACCGGCGTGCGGCGCCGAGAGGTTCACCGCCAGGCGCCGGCGGGCGAGGGACGTCTGCTGCGCCAGCGACGGTGTGGCGATCGCACCGTCCAGCCGTGTGGATGCCAGGCGCGTCCCGGCGGTCGCGGCCCCGGGGAGCGCCGACGGCGTGGCCGGGCGGAACGCGCCTGCGCTGAGGCCGGTGACGCCGGCCAGGGCGACCAGCGCGCCGGCGGCGAGGGCGGCGGCGCCCCAGAGGGACCCGCCCGGTTCACGCCGGCGATGGGATCCGCTCCCGGCCTGCTCGCCGCCCGCCGGGGTTCTGCTTCTGTCTGTTGTCACTGCGTACCGCCTCACCGACGCCGAGCGGCGGGAACGGCGCGTTGCTCGGCCGTGACCGCCAGGGGAACTGCGCTCCGCCCCCGCCCACACAGTTTCCGCTATGTGCGGCCGGCGCGCAACCCCCTGTGGTCGCAACACGGTCTCGGCTATGGGCCGGCGGCCCGTCCGGGGCTCTCAGCGCGAGTGCGCCGGCGACCCGTGCTGGTACTGCGACGCCTGCAGCGAAGATCACCGCTGCGGCACCGACTACCTCCTCCCCGTCGTCAACTCGCCCCGAGTCAGGCTCTGCGGCTACACCGGTCCGGCGGAGGGATAGCTCGCGGTCAACTGGAGCGCCGGCCGGTCGCAGCATCCACCACCCGATCGGCTCGTCATGGCACGCTCGGCAGGTGACCACGCCTCGACGCAACGACCCGTGCTCCTGCGGCAGCGGGAGGAAGTACAAGCGGTGCTGCCTGAAGGCGCGCGATGCCGCCGCGGGCGACAGGCGCGAATGTGAGCAGGTGTGGGCTCGCATGCAGCACTGGGCGTTCGACTGCTTCGACGAGGAGCTCGGCTCGGCGCTGGTCGAGCACTTGACGGGGCGCGGGGTCGGCACCACGGAGCATCCGGCCAACGAGGACGACTTGGCGCTGTCGTCGGCATGGCTGCTCCTGGACCGCCCCCTCGCCTGTGGCGACACGCCGGCGCGGCTGTATGCCGAGCTGTCCGAGCTGCCCCCACGGGAGCGGTGGCTGGCCGGACGGATCGCCGCCAGCCAGCTCGGCGTTCATCGGGTGATCGACGTAGAGCCCGGCGCCTGGATGGACCTGGAGGACGTCCTCACCGGGACGCGCGTTCGTGTGGACAGCCCCAACGTCTCGGTCGACGCCGTTCGCTGGCACGTCCTCATCTGCCGGGTGGAGCGGGGCGGCCCGGTGCCGGCGCTCTGGGGCGGGGCCGCCTTCTACGAGCCGAGCGAGGAGGTCGAGATCCTGGCCGAGCTGCGGCGTATCGCAGGTGCCAACGGGCTCGGCACCGACGCGGCCGGCTTGGCGGCGGCGCTCTGCACCGCCGCGCGCCAGATGGCGGGCTTCGTGCCGCCGAGCCGCCTCGCGGAGCGGACCTTCTTCACCCTCGAGGGTGATCCAGTGGTCTTGGCGGAAGGGAGCTGGCGGCTGCGCGAGCCGGCGGTGGCGCTGCGTGCGCTGTGCGGCGTGCCCGAGTTGTCTTTGCACCTGGAGGGCACGGATGGCAACGAGCACGTCCTCGACTGGCTGGTCAGCCGCCGGGACCTGATCGCGCGCCGGGCAGCGCTGCCCCCAGGCGCGCTGGTCCTGGAGGGCGGGCCGGTGGCCATGGACGCGCGAGGCGAGCTCACGGGCGGTGACATCACCTGCCTTGGCACCTTCACCGTGCGTGGGGAGCTCCTCGAGCTCTCCTGCATCTCCGCAGGGCGCCTGGACGCCGCTGTGGCGCTCGTGGAGCGCACCCTTGGGCCTCTCGCCACGGAGCCTGAGCGACGCCTTCGCTCGATCGAGGAGGCTCGGGAAGATGAGGACGGCGGATCAGCCGCGAAGCGCTCCGAGTGGGCCCCCGGACAGCGACGCGCCTGGCCCGCCGACGGGCCCGAGGCGCGCTTCCAGGCACTCGTCTACCGGCGCTGGGTCGACGACCCCAACCCGTGGCTCGGCGGGCTCAGCCCGCGCGAGGCCGCAGGCCGCCCGGAGCACCGCGAGCAGCTGGAGCGGCAGTTGCGCATCTTCGAGCACAGCAGCGCCAGCAACCGCGGCGGCTTGCTCGCGGGGGCCGAGGTCGCATGGTTGCGCCAGGAGCTGGCGCTCGACAGCGAGCCGGTAGCCCGATAGGGAGCTGTTTGCCGGCAGCTGCGCTGGAGCGTCAGCCGAGCCCGGCGGCCGCGCGGACGAACGCCGCCAGGTCAGCGCTCTGGCGCAGCCGGCTCGGTTCGTGGACGTACATCATGTGGCCGGCGGGGTAGTGGCGCATCTCGATGTTGGCCCGCAGCTGGTCCGGGATCCC
>JAJZJY010000406.1 GCA_021809885.1 Actinomycetes bacterium | reverse complement strand
CTACTCCCCCACCGTGGGCGCTGCCTTCGTCAAGAACCCGTACTACTGGGGGGCGCCGGCCAAGCCCGACAAGCTCGAGGTGACGTTCTTCGCTTCCGAGGCACCGATGACCGCTGCCCTCGAGGCGGGCACGATCATGTGCAACGACGGCTTCTCCGTCGCCGTCAGCCCGCAGCTGCTGTCCGGCGGCTTCGACCTCGTGGCTGCCAAGGCGGCGCAGCACCGGGAGTTGTCGATGCGATGCGACATCGGCCCGTTCGCCGATGCCCGGGTGCGGCGCGCCATGGCCCTCACCCTCAACCGCCCCCAGATCGTCCACGCGCTGTTCAAGGGCTACGCCACGATCGGCAACGACAGCCCCTTCGCCCCCATCTACCCTGCGACCAACCACAGCGTCCCGCAACGCCACCAGGACATCGCCCAGGCCAGGCAGCTGATGGCCCAGGCCGGCAAGTCCCGGGGCTTCGCCGTCACGCTCGCCAGCGAGCAGCTCGAGGAGATGCCCGAGTACGCCACCATCATCAAGGCTGCCGCCGCACACATCAACATCGACATCACCCTGTCGGTGACGACATCCAGCATCTACTACGGAGCCGGGGTCTTCGGGAAGTCCCCGTGGTTGGACGCCACCATGAGCCTGGTGGACTACGGGGGCCGGGGAGTGCCCAACATCTACCTCGAAGCTCCGCTGCAGACGATCGACAACGCCACCGGTCAGGGGGCCTGGAACGCGGCCCACTTCAACAACGCGACCTACGACCGCCTCTCCAAGCAGTTCATCGCCGCCGCCGACCTGTCGACCCAGCGCCGGCTCGCCGGGGAGATCGAGACCCTCCTCCTCGACGAGACACCGATCATCTACGCCTACTTCTACGACGTCATGCTCGCGCAGAAGGGCGTCACCGGGGTGGACCTGACCCAGCAGGGCAACATCTACTACTACGACGCCACCCTGGCCTGAGAGGCCCGGTGGACCTGCTGGTCACGGGCGGGCTCGTCGTCGCACCGGAAGGGCCTCGCCGCTGCGACGTGCTCGTCGAGGGCGGGGTGGTCACAGAGGTCGGCGCTGGGCTGCGTGCCCCGACCTCGGCCGAGGTGGTGGACGCCGCCGGCTGCGTAGTGCTGCCCGGCGGCGTCGACCCGCACTGCCACCTGGTCCAGGACATCCCCGCCGCCAGCCGGGCGGCGGCGCTCGGGGGCACGACCACGGCCCTGTCCTTCACTCTGCCGGAGGCCGGGGAGCCACCGGCGGAGGCGGTCCGTCGTGCCCATGACCTGTCCGCTGACGAGGGGTCGCTCATCGACCTCGGCTTCCACGCGAGCTGCTACCGCCCCAACGCCCTCACTGCGGCGGAGGTGGCCGATGTGGCGTCCGCCGGAGCCGACGCCATCAAGATCTTCATGGCCTACGGCGAGCTCGGCATCATGGCCAGCGGGGACGGCCTGTTCCGGGCCATGTCCTATGCTGCCGGCTGCGGGCTCCCCGTCCAGGTGCACTGCGAGGACGGCGAGGTGATCGAGGCGCTCGTCGAGCAGGCCGGCGAGGCGGGGCGGCGGGGCGCACGGGCCTTCGCTGCCAGCCGGCCGCCGGTCACCGAAGACCTGTCCGTCGAGCGCACCCTGGCTGTCGCCGCCCTCGCCGGCGCCCGCTGCTACCTGCCGCACCTGTCGACCGCCGGCGCGATGGCACGGCTCCGGGCCCACCGCAGCGGTCCGCACGCCCGCAGGGCGCCGGTAGCGGCCGAGGTGTGCCTGCACCACGTCCTCATCGACGACCGCGAGTACGACGGGGCGCGCGCAGGCGACTTCCTCGTCGCCCCCCCGCTGCGTGCCGCAGAGCACCTCGACGCGGTTCGCACCGCCCTGTCCGATGGGACCGTCGACGCCGTCGGCTCCGACCACAGCCAGGACCGCACCCCCGTCGATGCTCGCATCGCCGGCGGACCGGGCGCCGCCTACGGCATAGCCGGGATCGGCGCCCGCCTGCCGCTGCTGCTGTCGTGGGGCCGCCGACACGGCATCTCGCTGGAGCGGTTGTGCCACCTGCTTGCCACCGGACCAGCCAGGGCGTTCGGGTACGCGCCACGCAAGGGAGTGCTGGCGCCGGGCAGCGACGGTGACCTCGTCGTGTGGGACCCCGAGGTCGCCTGGACGGTGCAGGAGACCTCGTTCCCCGATGGGACCGGGACGGCTCCGTACGCCGGCCGGTCGGTCACCGGTGCCGTGCGGTTCGTCTCCTGCCGCGGCCGCGCCCTCGTCCGGGATGGCTCGCTCGCCGGCGGCCACCCGGCAGGGTCGGTGCTGCGCCCCAACGGGGCACCGTGAACCGGACGGCGGCCGGAGGGCAGACCGGCGGGGTCAGCGGGACGATCTCGCTCGAGCGCCGACCCGACAGCCTCACCTATTCGGTATACGAGGCCATCAAGCAGGCCATCGTCGACGGGCGCCTTCCCGCCAACACCCGTGTGACGGAGGCGGCGCTGGCCAGGCAGCTGGTGGTCAGCAAGACACCCGTGCGGGAGGCCTTGCTGCGCCTGAAGGAGATCGGGCTAATCGAGGCCGAGGGCCCAAAGGCCGGGCGGATCGTGAGCCCGTCGTACAACCGCATGCGCGACGTCTACGAGGTCCGCGAAGCGCTCGAAGCGACCTCGGCCCGCGTGGCAGCGGAACGAGGCGACCGCACCCTGCTGCTGGCGGTGAAGCGGAAGGCGGAGGCGACGGTGGCGGCCGCCGAAGCCGACGACGTGCCCGGTTACCAGCGCGCCGACGAGGCCTTCCACCGCACCCTCGCGAAGGCCGGGGGCAACGAGCGGCTGGCGCGGCTGATCGACGACGCCAACGTCCTCCTCGGCGTGCTCCGCCAGCGGGACACGCCCGAGCTGGGAGCATCGCTGCTGTGCGCCGAGCGGCACGTGATGATCGCCGACGCTGCGCTGGCGGGGCACGCCGACGACGCCTTCCGCCTCATGGCCCAACACGTGCGGGAGGTCCGCGACGCCGTGCTGGCTCCTCTCGCCGGCGAAGGGGCAGGGTAGGCGGCCGGCGGCCGGCCGAGATACGGTATCTCGGCGTCGATGTGCGACCGCCGGCCGGGAGGAGGCAATGTTGACAGCTGAGGCTGCGGTCCCCGGTCCGGCGCGGGACTTCGTGGGCTACGGGCGGCGAGCGCCCGACGTGAGCTGGCCGGGCGGGGCGTCGGTGGCCGTGAACGTGGTCATCAACTACGAATCGGGTGCGGAGTACTCGATTCCGGACGGGGACGGGCGCAACGACACCTGGGGCGAGTACTCCTACCAGGTCGGACCGCAGGTGCGGGACCTCGGCACCGAGACACACTTCGAGTTCGGCAGCCGGGTCGGGATCTGGCGCCTGACACGGCTGTTCGACCGCCTGGGACTGCCTGTGACCCTGGGGGCGTGCGCCGTCGCCCTCCAGCGCAACCCGCAGTTGGCCGAGTGGGTCGAGGAGTCGGGCAACGACGTCATCGCCCACGGATGGCGATGGACGGAGATGTCGGCCGTCGCCCGCGAGGAGGAGCGCGACGAGATGCGCCGGGCGATCACCGCCATCGAGCAGCTCGTCGGTGCCCGCCCGCAGGGCTGGTACCTCCGCTCCTTCGCTAGCGTCAACACAAGGGAGCTCCTCGTCGAGGAAGGCGGTTTCCTCTACGACTCCGACGCCTGCAACGACGAGCTGCCGTACTTCGCCGACGTGAAGGGGACACCGTTCCTCGTCATCCCGTACTCCAAGGTGTACAACGACGTCCGCTACCTCCTCGAGCCCACCTACGCGACGCCTCGCCACTTCTCGGAGAGCCTCCGCATGGGCCTCGATTACCTCTGCGACGAGGCCACCCGCGGCGAAGGGCGGCGCATGATGACCGTCGGCATCCACGAGCGCTGGAGCGGCCAGGCCCTGCGGGCTGCGGCGCTGGCCGAGTTCCTCGAGTACGCGGCGGGCCGCCCCGACGTGGTGTTCATGCGCCGGCTGGACATCGCCAAGTGGTGGATCGAGCACCATTGCGAGTGGTCGTGACCGCGCCGGCCCGGCCCCGGCTCGGCGTGCTCAGCTCCGCCCTGCGGCGGCTGACGCCGGCGGAGGTGTGCGCCACGGCGAGCAGCCTCGGCCTCGCCGGCGTGGAGTGGGCGCTCGGCGATGACGACGGGTCAGGCGTCGGCACCGGCCTCCGAGCCGGCGACCGGCTGCGCCGCCTGGCCACCGAGGCCGGCATCGAGGTCTGCGGTTTGGCGGTGCAGGACGCCGGGTTGATGCGAGACGGGCGAGATCTCGTGCGCCACGCACAGTTCGCAGCGGCCGCAGGTGCCCCACACCTGCGGGTGTTCGCCCCGCCCTACGGCGGGCGTGACGTGGACAGCGAGTTGCGGCAGCTGGCCGCGCGGCTGTGCGCCGGTGCCCAGGCTGCTGAGCAGCTCGGCGTCGCCCTCCTGGTCGAGATGTCACCCGGCACGATCGTCCCCGGCCCGGAGTGGTTCGCACGACTGGCGACGCTGGCGGACCCGGCGAGCATCGGGGCCGTCTACGACCCGGGCAGCATGATGATCGAGGGCCACGTCGCGCCGGTGCTCGCCGTCGCGACCCTTGGGCGCCGGCTGCGGCACGTCCACGTCAAGGACGTCCCGCCGCGCCATGAGGGCGCGGCGTGGCGGTGGGCGCACGTCCCACCGGGCCGAGGCATGGTCCCCTGGGCGGCAGTCGTCGGAACCCTGACCCGAGCGGGATACGGAGGATGGTTCGTGATCGACCACACCGGCGGTGAGCCGACACCGCAGCAGCTGCAGCAGGACCTGACGGCTTTCCGGGCCCTCACCGAGCCCGCAGCGGCGGCCCGGCTGTGAAGGCCACCGGAGTCGCGGTCGTCGGGGCCGGGTGGATGGCTGGCCAGCACCTGAAGGAGCTGGCGCGCCGCGACGACGTCGAGATCCGGGGGGTGTGCGACGTCGACCGTGCCCGGGCCGAAGCAGCCGCC
>JAJZJY010000405.1 GCA_021809885.1 Actinomycetes bacterium | reverse complement strand
GTGCCACCGCTGATAGCGTGCTCCGCCGTTGGCCGCACCGGTCTGTCCATCTTCGACCCTGGTGCCCCCGGCAGTAGTTCCGCTCAAACCTCTCTGCCCCTTTCGGTGGGTGTTGGGCGAGGCGTTGGCGCCTTGAGGTTTGATGCACAGGTGGGCACGGTTGCCCCGAGGCTCGTCATCCGCCGGTCGAGGGTCGCACATCTCGAGTCGGCGGCCGTCAACCGGGCCGAGATCGAGCACACGCGCGGCCAGCTCCGAGTGGACATCCAAACGGCGCGGCCACTTACGTCGATCCCCCGGAGCGAAGGGGCGATCACGCTGGGCATCGAGCCCGCCATGACCGCCGTCCAGTCGCACGCAGGTCGGCTGCGCCAGAGCTGGCCGGCACAATCCACACAGTTGCATCTGCGGATGCGGGGTTGGCCGGCGAAGGTGACGTCGATCCGGACCATGGGCGCCGGGGCAGCGGATCAGCTCGATTGCAAGCGAGCTCGGGCTGACCGGCTAGGTCGAACCCAAGACAATCCGCAACCTGCCGGCCGGGATGTCGGCTGACGGCTCGTCCCTTTGCATGCGACTCGGCTCCGACCGCCGCTCCCGCCACGACCTGACGTTCTCCGTCCGAGAGTCTCGACCGCGATGAATCCGGCAGCAGGCAGCATGGATCCGGGAGAGCGATCTCAACAAGCGAGATTTGATGTTCGCCTGTCTTCCTTCGTCATGGCACAAGTGGGACCAGGGTGCGATCGATGATTGGACCCCCGGTGTGGGCGATGACAGTGGCCGCGTCGACATCGGGGGCGAGCTCGATGAGGTGGAACGCTCCATCGGCCACGTCTAGGACTGCCAGGTCGGTGATGACCCGGTGGACCACGCCCTTGCCGGTCAGCGGCAGGTTGCAGTGGCTCAACAGCTTGGGGCTGCCATCTTTGGCTGTGTGATCCATGACGACGATGACGCGTTTGGCGCCGTGCACGAGATCCATGGCGCCGCCCATGCCCTTGACCACCTTGCCAGGCACCATCCAGTTGGCCAGGTCTCCATCGGAGGACACCTGCATACCGCCGAGGATGGCAATGTCGAGGTGAGCGCCACGGATCATGGCGAAGCTGGTCGACGAGGAGAAGAACGACGCGCCAGGTAGCACCGTAATGGTTTCTTTGCCGGCGTTTGTCAGGTCGGGGTCGACCTCGTCGTCGTTAGGATAGGGGCCGACGCCGAGGACACCGTTTTCGGAATGGACCACCACGTCGTTCCCGGGCGGGAGGTAGCTGGGAATGAGTGTCGGCAATCCGATTCCCAGGTTGACGTACTGCCCGGATGAGAGCTCCCGGGCGGCTCGGGCGGCCATCTGCTCACGGGTACGGGCCATCAGCTGGCTCCTTCCGTCTGGGGCCGAACGTGCACGGTGCGCCTTTCAATGGCCTTTTGTCGGGACTGATCGGACGTGAGCGCCACAATTCGCTGTACGAACACGCCGGCGAGGTGGACGTCGTCTGGGGCGATCTCGCCCGGTTCGACAACTTTTTCGGCTTCGACAATGGTCAGGCGACCGGCCATTGCCACGTCTGGGTTGAAGTTGTGGGCCGAGACGTGGAACCTCGCATTACCGTGCGTGTCGGCCACTGCCGCGCGCACCAGTGCCACGTCGGTGACGATCGCCTCTTCGAGCACCATTGTCCGGCCGGCAAACGAGCGCACTTCCTTCGGCGGAGAGGCGACGGCGACCGTGCCGTCCGGGTGGTAGCGCCAGGGCAGGCCGCCTTCGGCGACGAGGGTTCCCACGCCGGTCGGGGTGAAGAACGCGCCGATGCCCGCTCCACCGGCGCGCAGGCGCTCGGCCAACGTTCCCTGCGGGGTGAGCTCGACATGCAGTTCACCCGCGAGGTACTGACGGGCGAACTCCCCGTTGTCGCCGATATAGGAGGCGATCACCCGGCTGATGCGGTGGGCTTCGAGCAGAAGACCGAGCCCGGCCCCGTCCACTCCGCAGTTGTTGGACGCAATGGTGAGGTCATCGGCACCCTGGTCGAGCAGAGCCTCGATGAGAATCCAGGGAATGCCGACCAAGCCGAACCCGCCGACCGCGATGCTGGCACCGCTGGGTATGTCCGCGACCGCATCGCCGGCAGTGGTGACGACTTTGTCCACTCAGCTCACCTCACTTGTCCCCGCGGGCGCTGGCCCGTCGGCGAGATGGGCGATCAGGGCACGGTTCACGATATCGGGTTGCTCATCGTTGACCAGGTGAGCGGCATCGGGCACGATCAGGAGCCGCCCGTGCCGCACGCCAGCGGCTATGCGGCTCAGGTGCGGTGGGGGGGTGGCCGGGTCATCACGTCCGGCGATGGCGAGGGTGTGGGCGGTGATCGAGACCAGGTCGCCAGTGAGGTCCATCTCCGCGATGGCCTCGCAGCAGGAGGCATACCCCTCGGCCGGCGTCGCAGCCACCATGGCGTGCGCCGCCCGGACTCGGTCCGGCTCCCGCTGGGCGAGACTTGCGGTGTACCAGCGTTCCACGACAGCTTCGGCCACCGTGGCGGTACCTTCGGCTCGTACGAGTGCTGCCCGGTCATGCCAGCTTATGGCGGGTCCGAGAAGTGCAGAGGTACACATGAGTGCGAGCCGGTCGATCCTGTCGGGATTACGCGCAGCCAGCCGCAGTCCGGTCATCCCACCGAGCGACAGGCCGACGAAGTGGGCGGAGGACACGTCCAGTCGATCGAGCAGGCCGATGACGTCGTCGGCCAGGTCGTCGATGCTGTACGGCCCCTCGGGGACGGGGGATGCGCCGTGTCCCCGGGCGTCGTAACGGACAACCCGGAAGTGCAGGGCGAGAGCGGCGACCTGTCGGTCCCACATGGCGGATGTCGCGCCCAAGGAGTTGGACAGGATGACTGTCGGTGGATCAGGGGGCAGGTCGGCCGAGGCGTCAACCAGGTGGTGCACAACGACAGATCGATTCACCGAACGGCCTCGAAGATCGCCGCCAGGCCCTGCCCGCCGCCGATGCATATTGTTTCCAGCCCGAGGCGGTTGCTGCGCCGGTGCACCTCATGGGCGAGCGTGGCGAGGATGCGCGCACCCGTGGCCCTGACGGGATGGCCGAGTGAGATACCCGAGCCGTTGACATTGAGTCGCTCACGGTCGGCGGTACTCCGATTCGACTCGCGCAGGCAGGCGATCACCTGTGCGGCCACCTGTGCGGCGAAGGCTTCATTCGGCTCGACCAAGGTGAAGTCGGCGCGCTTCAGCGCCACGACAGTGGCCGGGACAGGTCCAGTGCCCATGACGTGGGGGCCTACTCCGGCAACCGCCCACGACGCGATGCTCAGCATCGGCCTGAGCTGGTGCCGATCCGCATGGTCACGGGTAGTGATCACGCAGAGCGCAGCACCGTCGTTCTGCCCGCTGGCGCTGCCGGCCGTGACCGTCGCCTCCGGATCAATCCCGAGGCGGACCGGGTGGAGGGCCGAGAGACGCCCGAGGGTCATCTCCGGCCGGGGGTGTTCGTCGCGGCTGATCAGCTCCGGGGCGGAACCGCGCCGCCCCGGCACTTCGATGGGGACGATCTCGTCGTCAAAGCGGCCTTCCCTGACGGCGACGGCGCACGCCTCTGGTGACCGCAGTGCCAACTCGTCCTCTTCAGAGTGGCTGATGTCGTACTCGGCCCGCAGGTTTTCGGCGGTCTCGAGCATGCCGCCCGGCAGCGGGTGGAACGTACTACCGGCAGTGACCCGGCCGCGGGCGAGGCGGTCCATGAGCTGCACCCCGTCACTGCGTACGCCCTGGCGCAGCCCGAGTGCGTCGTGCTCTGCCCTCATCGACTCGATTCGACTCGATGCCACCGGTGACGACGAGGTCGGGCGCTCCACAGCCGACCTGTATGGCGGCGTGCAGCACGGCCTGAAGACCCGAGCCGCACCGGCGGTCGATCTGTAACCCCGGCACGGAGGTCCCGAGGCCCGCGTCGAGCGCCACAACCGCCCGATGGCTGGGGACTCGCCGTTCGGGTCGCAGTGGCCGAGCGCCGCGTCGTCGATATCGCCTCCGCGGAGCCCGGTGCGGGCGAGGAGCGAGACGAGCGCTAAGTTGGCCGCCTCTGCCGTACTCGGTCCCGTGCGCACGCCGCCGAAAGCGCCGACCGGCGTGCGCACGGGTTCACAGATGACCACTTCGCTCATGCCGTTTCCTTCGCCTTCGACGGTCGGGGCCTCGATACAGGATAGGAACGGATCATCCATATTCACAAATACCTATTTAACTAATATTATTAGGCAGGACCTATAGACGGGGAGTTGCTGACCGTCGTACGCTGCGACCATGGAGCTCAGGCACATCCGCTACTTCGTGGCGGTGGCAGAGGAGTGCCACTTCGGCCGGGCGGCCCTGCGGCTGCACATCGCCCAGCCTCCGCTCTCCCAGCAGATCAAGCAACTCGAGTCAGAACTCGGCGTAGTCCTCTTGACGCGTTCCACTCGCAAGGTCGAGCTGACGCCGGCGGGCGAACACTACCTCGAACGGGCCCGTGCCATTCTCACCGCTGTCGACGAAGCAGGGGCAGAGGCGATCCGAGTCGCCGCCGGCGAAGTGGGCCGGCTCGCGATCGGCTTCACCGGATCGGCAACCTACGAGCTGCTCCCGTCGCTCGCCCGGGTGCTCCGGAGCGATTTCCCCGGTATCGAGCTGGCCCTCCGCGGCGAGATGCTTACTCCGGACCAGGTCGATGCCTTGCTCGACCGATCCCTGGATATCGGTTTCCTGCGCCCGCCGGTCCGCAACCGCGATATCGAGGTGCGGGTACTCCGGCGCGAGCCGTTGATAGCGGTCTTGGCCGAGACGCACCAGCTGGCGGCTCGCGCCAGGGTCAAGCTCGTTGATCTCCGTGATGAACCCTTCATCACGTACCCTTCGCACCACCGGTCGGTCGTGTACGAAGCGGTGCTGGACGCCTGTCAGCGTGCGGGTTTCACTCCGCACGACATGCTCGAAGTCAGCGAGACG
>JAJZJY010000404.1 GCA_021809885.1 Actinomycetes bacterium | reverse complement strand
AGGCTGGTGCCGGCCGTAGCCACTCGAACGCCCCCCGCGACCGCCTCGGCTGCGTCGGCGCCGCCGGCCACCTCGAAGGACACGACGAAGCCCGGTCCCCGCATCAGCTGCCGCATCCGGTCGTGGCCGGGGTCGCTCGCAAGGCCCGGATAGCGGACGGAGATCACGCCCGGGTGCCCGGCGAGCCGGGCGGCGAGCTCGCCGGCGTTGGCCTGCGAGCGCTCCACCCGCAAGGCCAGCGTCCGCATCCCTCGCAGCACCAGCCAGGTCTCCACCGGGCCGGGCACGCCGCCGTGCAGCGAGCGTCGAAGGTGCAGCGCCTCGTGCAGGTCGGGCCGGGTGGTGACCGTGGCACCGAGGAGGACATCGGAGTGACCGCTCAGCGCCTTGGTGGCGCTGTGGACGACCACGTCGGTCCCCCACTCGAGCGGCTGTTGGAGCAGGGGCGTGGCGAAGGTGTTGTCGAAGGCGACGTCCATGCCCAGCCCGTGGGCGCCGGCCACGAGCGCGGGGGCGTCGGCCACGGCCAGCAACGGGTTGCTCGGCGACTCGATCCACAACAGTCCATGGGCGCCGAATGCGTCATCCGGGCCAGCCGTGCGGACCTGGGCACCCGCCGGCGAGCGGGGCGGCTGCCCTTCGGCAAGGTCGGCGCACGCCGCCAGGGTCGCATCGGTGTCGGCGAGGTCCACCTGACGGACCTGCAACCGTCCCCGGCCGGCCAGGTCGGCGAGGAGCTGCCGGGTCCCGCTGTAGGCACCGGCATCGACGACCACCACGCCGGGGACCGGGAGTAGCTCCAGCACTGCGGCGACGGCCGCCAGGCCCGATGCGAAGCCCAGCGCCCGCCCGCCCTCGAGGCCGCCGAGCGCGGACTCGAAGGCATCGAAGACAGGGTTCTCCAGCCGACCGTAGACGGTGTCGCCGCCCTGGTGGTAGGTGGCGGACAGCACGAGCGGGGGGTTGACCGGGCCGCCCGGTACCACCGGTGGCCGCCCGAGGTGGACAGCGAGGGTGGGCGGCGCCCATCCGGGCGTCTCGTCGGGGTGGACCGGGCCCGGGGCCCCTCGGACCAGCCCCTCCCCGCTCAGAAGGCGCCCTCGATCACGTCGAGCTGGCCGCGTAGCAGGGTCACGACGTCGAATCGGATGGCGCGGGCACGAACCGGCGCATCCTGCTCCAGCCAGCGCGCCGCCAGCCGGCGGATGCGGGCCTGCTTGGTGCGGGTGACGGCCTCGGCGGGCAGGCCGTAGGCGTCGCCGGAGCGACTCTTGACTTCGACGAACACATACAGCCGGCGCTGGCGGACGATCAGGTCGAGCTCCCCTTCCCGGCATCGCCAGTTGCGGACCACCACCTCGTAGCCATGCGCCTCGTACCAGGCGGCCGCCAGCGCTTCCCCCTCTGCTCCGAGCCGCTGGTTGTGCCGCCCCGGGGCGGCCGGAAGGGCAGGGATGGCTACAGCTCCTTCTCCGGCAGCTCCTCGACGTTGACGTCCTTGAAGGTGACGACACGGACGGACGAGACGAACCGGGCGGGACGGTACATGTCCCACACCCAGGCATCCGAGAGGCGGATCTCGAAGTAGGTGCGGGTCCCCTCGCCGCGCGCTTCCATCTTCACGTCGTTGGCCAGGTAGAACCGCCGTTCCGTCTCCACGACGTACCGGAACATGGGCAGAACGGCGCGGTACTCCTGGTACAGCTGGAGCTCGATCTCGGTCTCGTACCGCTCCAGGTCCTCGGCGCTCATGTGGGCGCCCCGTTCTCCTTACTCATGGAGCCATGGTAGGCCCTGGGGGTGTCCGCCGGGCGACGCCGCCCGCTCGCGGCCCCTGCATGCGCCGGCTGCCCGGCTCGGGCTCCGGCGCCACCCGCGCACCGGGTGGGAGCAACGACGACGAAAGTCCCCGCCGACCTCTGTCATCGGGCACGACCTGGACAGTTGGTTCGGTCTGCCGAGCTGTGGCGTCGCCCGGAAAGCTTGCCACCGCCCTCCGCCTGCCTGGCGCTCCCGCATCCTGGCCTACACCAGCCCGGCACGGGGCTATCTCTCTCCGATCGTGCACATGGTGACCGGGCTGGCCGCCAGGGGCCACCTCGTGCGGCTGTGCACCCGGGCCGAAGCCGTCGATCCCCTACGGGGGTCTGATCGAGCACCTCGGCCACGACGGCTGGAAGGCCTCCTCCCCTCCAAGGCCCGATCTCCCCCGGTCGCAGGATCGCTGGGTTCGATGTGGCGCTCCACCTCGGGCGAGCACCCGCTCGGATGGGACGTGTCGGTCCACACCAGAACCAGAGGCGGGCTCCGGCACGTTGTTTGGGCAGTTGTCTGCGATTATCGCGGTCAACTGCCCAAACAACGTGATGACCATGGCCCCATGCCGACCCCGCCGGTCCCTCTGGATCTTCCGAACTTCCCGACTCCTCCGACCCTTCCGGGACGTCTTTCCGGGTCTTCCACCAAACTAACCCCGAACTACGTAACTCGAACTAACTCGACCGAACGGGCGACACCGGCCGGACCTGGAAGCGGCTGTCGACCCGTAACCGCCTTGGACCAGGCTCGGTGACGCGGACACTCGGCGCCACCGATGGTGAGACTGCGGTCGACAACTCGACCGGGGGCCCGCAGGGATGGGGCGTGGACCCCGGCGTCCCCGCTGGAGCGCCGGCACCGGAAGGTCGCCGCCGCTCCTGGTGGACGGAGAGCTCAGGGCTGGGGCCGCCAGATCCGAGAGAAACGCACCGATGAAGGTGCCCCGTCGCGCACTGTGGCAGCACCGCCGCCATGGGCGGCGGTGGTGGCCGGTTGTGCGGGGCTGCGGCGCTCCGCAGCGCTCTCACCGCCCCGAGGTGGGTTCGTTCGGCTCAGGCGGGTGCACGCACAGCCCTATCCGTCCCCGAACGCACCGACCTCACCTGAACGCACCCACCTCACCTGAACGCACCCACCTCGACGCCCTGCCCCCAGCTCGGGGCGAGCCCGCTGCCGGCCGCCACGACCGCGGCCGGCGAGCTCGACTCGATCGCGGCGCCGGCGCACCCCGACCGCAGCCGGGGCCCGGGGGGACCGGCCCAGCGACCCGGCGCCGTCTCTGCTTGCGGGCACCGCCATCGCCACCCGGACCGACGCCCAACACGCGACAACTTCCGCGGAGGACCACCAAGACGCCCGAGTCGGCGCTTCGGGCCAGCGCCATTGGGCCGCCCTCGTAGCAATGGTTCGCCGTGTTGAAGACGTTCCGCTCGACCCTGCCATCGTGGTCATCAACACTGACGAGGTGACTCCCGAGGCCCTTCGACCCATGGCTCGACCAGCTGCGGCAGCGCGGGCCTGCCGCCTGGAGGTCCACCGCCAGGCCCTCGACGCCGGCCGGAGCCGGCCGGAGCCGGCCGGCGGGGGACGGCCAGGCGCCCTTCAGGAGGCGGAAGCCTGCCGCTTCTCCTTGATCTTCGCCGCCTTGCCCGTCCGGTCCCGCAGGTAGTAGAGCTTCGCCCGGCGGACGTCGCCCCGGGTGACGACCTCGATCCTGGCGATGACCGGCGAGTGGACCGGGAAGGTGCGCTCGACGCCGACGCCAAAGCTCAGCTTGCGCACGGTGAAGGTCTCCCGCACGCCGGCACCCTGGCGTCGGATCACCGAACCCTGGAAGACCTGGATCCGCTCGCGGTTGCCCTCGACCACCCGGACGTGCACCTTGAGCGAGTCGCCGGGAGCGAAGTCGGGGATGTCGGTGCGCAGGCTGTCCTGGTCGACGACGTCGGTCGGGTTCATGGCGCGGGCTCCTGGCGCTCGGAAAAGGGACTCTCGAGGATATAGGACCGGCGCGGCCGGCGACGACCGCCCGCCCGCCCGGCGCCGGGCGGGCGGTATCGCATCACCGAAGCGGCCGTGACCCCCTGCAGGGTATCCGCTCAGGGCTGCGTGCCGTAGCCGCCCACCAGCACCCGCACCTCGGCCAGGAGACCCCATTCCTCCAGCACGGCCACGTCCTCGACCCGGAGGCCGCCCCGGGCGGCGACCAGGTCGGGCCGCCGCCGCGCCGTGCGAGCGAGCGCCTGCGCGCGCCGCCAGCGCTCCACCCGGGCGTGGTCACCCGAGCGCAGCACCTCGGGGATCTCCCAGCCCCGGAACGACGCCGGCCGGGTGTAGTGCGGGTAGTCGAGCAGCCCGTCGGCGAAGCTCTCCTCGAGGGCGGACTCGTCGTTGCCCATCACGCCCGGCACCAGCCGGCAGACGGCCTCCACCACGGCGAGGGCGGCGACCTCCCCGCCGGCGAGGACGAAGTCCCCGATGGAAAGCTCCTCGTCCACGAGGTGGTCGACGATGCGCTGGTCGACTCCCTCGTAGCGCCCACACAGCAGGCCCAACGCCCCGCCCGCCGCCAGCGACGCCGCCCAGCGCTGGTCGAACCGCCGGCCCGCCGGGGACAGCAGGAGCAGCGGGCGGGGGGGCGAGGCGGCCTCGACCGCCTGGAAGACGGGCTCCGGCGCGAGCACCATCCCCGCTCCCCCGCCAAAGGGGGCGTCGTCGAGTGACCGGCGCGCGTCGCCGGCGCCCGAACGCAGGTCGTGGACGCGCAGGTCGAGCAGGCCGCCGCGGCGGGCCTTGCCGATGAGGCTGGCGTCGAGCCACGGCGACAGCAGCTCGGGGAACATGGTGAGCACGTCGATGCGCACGCCGGGCCTACAGGTCGAGGAGGCCGGCGGGCGGGTCGACGACAACCTCGCCGGCGGCGTGCGACACGACGAACCGGAGCGGCACGAGAGCACCGCCTTCGAGGACGAGCAGGTCGCTCGCCGGGTTGGCTTCCACGGCGACGACCCGGCCGAGGTCGGCTCCGGAGGCGTCGCGCACCGAGGACCCGATGAGCTCGTGCACCCACAAGGCGTCGGGGTCCACCAGCGGGTCGGCCACGAGCACGGCGCCGTGCAGCGCCTCGGCGGCTTCGCGTCCGGCGACCCCCTCGAATCCCACCAGCCAGCGGGTCCGGCCGCCCGAGGCACCCG
>JAJZJY010000403.1 GCA_021809885.1 Actinomycetes bacterium | reverse complement strand
GAGCAGCGTGGCGATCCCCGCCGTGGCCTTGATCGTCCCGGACGGGGGTGGCCCCGCCTCGGTCACCCCGAGGTGCAGCGGGTGGTCGACCGCCTCGGAGAGTTGACGGTACGCCTCGATCATCAGGGGAACGTTGGACGCCTTGACCGAGATCTTCACGTTGTCGAAGTCGACCTCGGCGAACAGGCCGAGCTCGATGCGCGCCGACTCGACCAGTGCCTCCGGCGTTGTCCCGCCGTACTTCTTGTACAGGCGGGGATCGAGCGAGCCGGCGTTGACGCCGATCCGCACCGGCACGCCCCGGTCCTTGCACTCCCGGGCGACGAGCTTGATCTCCTCGGGTTTGCGGAGGTTGCCCGGGTTGAGGCGGAGGCAGTCCACGCCCGCCTCCAGCGCGGCGAGGGCCATCTCGACGTGGAAGTGGATGTCGGCCACGATCGGCACGGGGCTGCGGGGCACGATCCGGGCCAGGCCCTCGGCCGCCTCCTTCTCGTTGCAGGTGCAGCGCACGATGTCAGCGCCGGCGGCCTTCAAGGCGTAGATCTGGGCGAGGGTGCCCTCGACGTCGGCGGTCTTGGTGATCGTCATCGACTGAACGGTGATCGGGGCGCCGCCGCCGACCGGCACCGAACCGACCATGATCTGGCGTGTCGGGCGGCGGGGATAGCGGGAGGCGAGGAGGCTCACGCCTGCAGGCTACTTCCGAGCCGGCGGTTGGGCTCCTGCGGGTGGCGGCTCCGCTCCTGGCCTGGCTGGCTCTCGGGCGCCCCTCACCCAGCCCGGAGATGGCGGCGGGGAACCGCCCGTCGAACTCGGCGACATCCCCGCTTCCCGGCGACAAAGGGTCAACGAATCTGCACGCTACGTCGCCCAGAACCGCGGTTGTCGCCGAGATCGCACACGCACAACACGCCTCGACACCCGCCAGAAGGGCCGACGACGCGCAGCGTGGGGTCAGGGACGCTCGGCGTGACGCCGGCCGCCGGCCCCCCGCCCGCTCAGGTGGCGAGCTGCCGCAGGTCGATGAACAGGGCGCTGAGCCCGATGAAGGCGATGAGGCCGATCGCCAGGTAGAAGACGGGCATCAGCTTGGCGACATCCGCGTGGTACGGGCGCCCCCGCCGGCTGCGCACCCCCTCGTAGAGGGCGATCACCACGTGGCCGCCGTCGAGGGGCAGCAGGGGGATCATGTTGAAGATGCCGAGCGACAGGTTGATCGCCGCCAGCAGGTAGAGGACCCATGCCAGGCCGGCGCCGGCGGCGCGGTGCAGCAGGACGACGATGCCGACAGGCGACTCGAAGCGGACCGAGTGCGGCCCGGGGTTGGCGGCGGCCTTGGCGCTGGCGAGCATGTGGAAGTAGCTCTGGATGCCGTGCAGGGTGACGAGGCGGCCGAAGGCCGCCAGTGTCGCTCCCGAGATGTGCGCCCAGTCGCCGGCGGCGTGGACGACGGAGGCCCCCAGCGACGAGTGAACTACGGGTGAAAGGCTGAAGCCGATGAACCCGGTCGGCTTGTGCGCCGTCACAGCCGAGGGGCCGAGGCCCTTGACCCCGACCTGCTCGAGGTTGACGGTCCGGGGGTGCAGCGTGAGCAGGTGCCCGTGGCGGTCGACGAGGACGGCGAGGCGCTGGTCGGGCCGGACCTGGATGTATTGCTGCATGGCCGTGAACGTTGGGAAGTGCTGGCCGTTGATCGCCTCGATGCGGTCGCCGAGGTGGAAGCCGGCGTCCTGGGCGGGGCTCGGCCCTCTCTGGAGGCCGTAGATGGCGGTGATCGGGTTGTCGGGAGGGGTGGGCAGGTAGCCGGAGACGTCGCCGGTGAAGGCGAACATGGCGAAGAGCACCACGAAGGCGATGAGGAAGTGCATCACCGAGCCGGCGACGGCCACGGACAGCCGGCGCCAGACCGGCTTCTGGCGGTAGGTGCGCGGCTCGTCGGCGGCGTCGACCTCCTCGAGGTTGTTCATGCCGATGATCCGGCAGTAGCCGCCGAGGGGCAGCGCCTTGACGCCGTACTCGGTCTCGCCTCTGCGGACCGACCACAGGCGGGGCCCGAAGCCGACGAAGAACTCTGTCACCTTCATCCGTGCCGACTTGGCCGTGATGAAGTGGCCGAGCTCGTGCGCCACGATGCAGGCGACCAGGCACGCCACGAGGACGACGGTCTCGCCGACGCCGACGGCGTAGGCGGCGCCGAGGATGGCAACCACGACGGCCACGAGGCGGGCGAGCGCCCAGCGCGACGAGGGTGTGTCGCCCGGGCCCTCTGCGGCGGGCTCCTCCCAGTCGTGGCGGCGTGCCAGGCCGAGCGGGTCGGTCAGCCTGCGCCCGCTCGCGGTGTCGCTGCTCACCGCCGCCCGACGGCGGCGAGGGCCAGGTCCCGCCCGCTGCGGTCGGCGTCGAGCACGTCCGCAACGGTACCGGGCGCCGTGGGGACATGGACGTCGAGCGCTTCGGCGATGACGTCGGGGATGTCGACCCAGCGGATCCGCCCCTGCAGGAAGGCGTCGACGGCGACCTCGTTGGCACCGTTCAGGCAGGCGGGCGCGCTGCCGCCGTCCCGGCCCGCTCGGTAGGCGAGATCGAGGCATGGAAAGGCCTCCCGATCCGGCTGCTCGAACTCCAGACGGCTGAGGCCGCTCCATTCGATCGCCCCGAACGGGGTGGATAGCCGGCCCGGGTATGCCAGCGCGTAGCCGATGGGCAGCCGCATGTCCGGCATCGACAGCTGGGCGATGGTCGCCCCGTCACTCGTCTCGACCATCGAGTGCACGACCGACTGCGGGTGCACGACGACATCGATGTCGTCGTAGCCGACACCGAACAGTTCGTGGGCCTCGATCACCTCCAACCCCTTGTTCATGAGCGTGGAGGAGTCGATCGTGATCTTCGGCCCCATGGACCAGGTGGGGTGGGCGAGGGCGTCGGCGACGGTCACCTCGGCCAGTTCGGCCCTGGACCTGCCTCGGAACGGACCGCCGCTGGCCGTGAGCACCACCCGGCGCAGAGGGGACAGCGGGGAGTTCGGCAGGGATCCGATCCCACTTTCGTCGAGGATGCAGCGAAGGCACTGGTGCACGGCGCAGTGCTCGGAGTCGACCGGGACGATCTCCGCACCCGGCGTCGCCCGGGCCGCCTGCACGACCGGCCCGCCGGCGATCAGCGACTCCTTGTTGGCGAGGGCGAGGCGGCGCCCGGCCCGCAGCGCTGCCAGGGTCACGGGGAGGCCGGCGAAGCCCACCACGGCGTTGAGGACGACATCGGCGTCGACGGAGATGGCCTCGAGGGCGCCGTCGCCGGCGAGGACCTCGGTCCCGGGAGGCACGAGCCGGGCGAGCTCGGCCGCCCCGGAGGGGTCGGCGAGCGCGACCCGGGCGGGGCGGAGGCGGTGGGCCTGGCGGGCGAGGAGCTGCACGGACCGGGCCGCTCCCAGCGCGGTCACCTCGTAGCGGTCCGGCTCCGCCTCGATGACGTCGATGGCCTGCGTGCCGATGGAGCCGGTCGAGCCGACGAGGCTGACGGTCGTCCGGTCAGGCAAGGTGAAGGGCGACGGCCAGGTAGTAGGAGGCCGGCAGCACGAGCAGGAGGGAATCGAACCGGTCGAGCAGGCCGCCGTGGCCGGCGAGGGTGTGGCCCGAGTCCTTCACGTCGAGGTCGCGCTTGATGAGCGACTCGAACAGGTCGCCGATCGGCGCGAACACCGCCACCACCAAGCCGAGCAGGACGCCGTGCTTGAAGCCGCCCCACCCAGGGATGAGGTGGCCGAGCACTGCCCCCACCACCAGGGCGGCGACGCCGCCGGCCACGAGGCCCTCGACCGTCTTGCCCGGACTGACCTGGGGCGCCAGGCGGTGCGACCCAAAGGCACGGCCCCCGAAGAAGGCGACCACGTCGGCGAGCACGGCCGTCACCAAGGCGGTGAAGAACAGCCCCTTGCCGTGCGGCGCCCGCAACAGCAGCGCCCCGAACGATCCCAGCAGCCCCACCCACGCCACCGTCGTGAGCGTCGCCATCACGTTGGCCAGTGGTCGGGCATCACTGATCCCGAGCAGGTACCAGACCATGGTGGCGGCCAAGGTCACAGCTAGCACGAGCGGGAGGGCGTCGACGCCCTTCCACCACGCTCCGAGGACCAACCCGATGGTGGCCAGGAGCCCGATCAGGGTGGCGGGCCGGAACCCGCTGCTGCGCCGCAGCATGCTGAAGGTCTCGCCGGCGGCGGCTACGAGTCCGATGGCCGCCAGGGCGAGGAGCGCCTTGGCGCCGATCGCGTAGCAGGCGATCGCCAGCAGGCCCAGTCCGGCCCCGACGGCGACGCGGCTGCCGAGGTCCTGGGGAGCGCCGCCATCGTCGTCGAAGCGGCCGAGGGGCGCCCGGCCGCCTGCGGCTGGCGCGAGGCGCCGGCGCGCGCCTGCCAGGGGGCGCGGCGCGGTGGCGGTTGCTGCACCCCTCGTGGTGGGAGCACCTCTGGTGGTGGCAGCGGCCGGGCCAGTGGTGGCACCCCGGCTGCCGATTCGTATCGGCTCGTCCCCGTCCAGGTCGTCGAAGGGCACCACCGGATGTGATCCGGAGCGCTCCTCCTCCAGCCGCTCGAAGGCTTCGTCGAAGGAGAACATGTCGGACTCCTCGCTGCGGTCCTGCATGGCCCCAACCCGGACATCGTCGCCGGCGAGCTCCTCGACGTCGGGGCTGTCGTCCCAGCCGTCGTGGGGGCTGCGCCAGCGCACGCCGGCCCCGCCACCGGTGTCCTCGTCCTCACCAGCCAGGTCGGCGATCGCTATCGGAACCTCACCGGTCGGCGGGTCGGTCCAGTGTGGCATGTCGGTGGAGCCGACGACGGTGATGCCTTCTTCGGGGGGCGGCGGGGCGGGGATGCGCGGGCGGGTGGCGGCTCCGGTGGCCGGAGGCCGCCAGGGGGCGTCGCCGCCGCCGGGGCGGTCGTCGGGGTCCTCGGCGCCGGGGAAGGGGTCGTCGCTCAGCGAGGGCCACAGCAGCGCCCGGTCCCAGGAGGG